>NZ_RWIV01000001.1:3647500-3947500 GCF_003944835.1 Bacillus sp. HMF5848 | reverse complement strand
AGTCTCCTTTAGAAGGCTTTGCACTTGATTTTGATGGCTATTCTACTTATATCGTTGATGCTCCCATTGAGGTGAGCGGGTCTTTTTCCATTATGGCACTTATTGCACCTAGATGCTTTGAAGCGTGTCATGGTAACGTGTCTACTACTATTATTGATCAATTAGATAAAACAAACAAAAAAGGATTTGCTCTTAGCTTGTATCAACATGGAGAGTTGCAGTTTGAAATAGGTGACGGCACACGTCTTCATATGCTTCGGAGCGAACAGTCCATTGACTTGTTCACATTATCACAAATTTGGGTGGTGTATAGTCAAGAGGCGCAAAAGCTTTCGGTTTACCTAAATGGTCGACTTATTGCTAGCTTAGAAGGCACTGCGTTTATGTCGGCTAACATCCCTGTATCAATCGGGTTAAACAATGTTCCGTTTAAGATTGGCCCCATATTTAAAGGCGGTATGTTTACAGGGTTAATTGAACGTATACAAATGTTTGATGAGGCTATCCCGCAGTCATACATTGAGGAACAGTTTGCTTTTATTCAAGATAAGCTAAATCTTGATTTTAAAAATATTGATTTAGATGAAACGAGATTACTAGACGATGTTCATCGGCCACAATATCATGCGATACCACCACAGCATTGGATGAATGAACCTCATGCGCCGTTTTATTTTAACGGTAAATATCATTTGTTTTACCAAAAAAATGCTTCAGGACCGTATTTCTCTAATTTACATTGGGGTCATTGGACGAGTGATGATATGGTGTTCTGGAAAAATGAAAAAACAGCGTTGTTTCCGCAAAAAGGAGATTTAACACCATCTGGCGTATGGTCGGGGTCAGCAACGATAGGACCGAACGATGTACCGCTTTTATTTTATACATCTGCAAATTTCAATAAAGAGTATAACCAAGGTGTGGCAACGGCACGACCTAAAAATGTCGAAGACCCCAATCTTGTTGAGTGGAAGATGGACGATAAAGGTGTGATTACCCAGACCGATAAGCAAGGTATTCTGTCGCAATTTCGAGATCCTTTTGTTTGGAAGGATGAACTAGAAGATAAATGGTATGCCATCATTGGCGGAGGAATTGAAGGAAAGGGACCAACTGCTTGGATTTATACGTCTATAGATTGTAAAGAGTGGAGTTTTCAAGGGGAATTTCTCACTTGTGACAGTGAAAAGTATCCATATTTAGGATCGAATTGGGAACTACCGGTTTTTTTACCGGTTAGTGATGATGAAGGTAACAAAAAGTATGTATTTATGTTTATGAGTTATTTTATAGAAGAAACAGTGTATCAAGTGGATACATATTATTATATCGGCGAGTTTGATAGAGAGCGCGCTACTTTCATTCCTAATACAGATGAACCACAGCTATTTGATTATGGACGCTTTAAATTTAGTGGACCAAGCGGCTTCGTAGATCCCGTTAGTAACAAATCGATTGTTTTTTCCATCCTGCAAGGGGACCGAACTGAGCAGGAGGAATTTGAGGCTGGTTGGGCGCATAATGCTGGGCTGCCAATTGAACTTTTTTTAGAAAATAATGAGCTTAGAATCCGGCCTTTAGAAAATTTACAGGTGTTACGAGCGGACGTATTAATAGATGAAGAAAACACAACAGTATGTGAAGTGAACGAAAAGCTTAAATCCATAAATGAGAAAATGATTGAAGTTATTGTTGAATTTGCAGATACGGACAGCTTAGTGGGCTTAGAGATTAAAAAAGACCCTAGTAATCTAGAAAAAACAACGCTTCTGTATGACAAGCGGGAAAGCTATGTATCACTAGACCGCCGTAAAAGTAAATTAGGATCTGCAGGCGATATTCACGGTGGACCACTAGAAATTACGACAGGATTGAAAGCACATATATTTATTGATCATTCGACAATTGAATGTTTTTTAAATGATAAAAAAATGATAACAAGTCGCGCATATCCAACTAGCCAGCATAGTGATTATATGGCACTTATCGGCGATAAACATATCCAAGTTAAATCATTACGAGTATACAAACTGAAGTCAATTTGGAAAAGAAATGAGTGAGTACCTTGACTACAATGGCTAAAAAAATAAGAAACAAAACATATAGACATACGTATCATCTGATGCCAGAATGCGGATGGATGAATGATCCGAATGGGTTTTCATTATTTAACGGAGAATACCATTTATTCTATCAGCATTACCCATATGATTCGATTTGGGGGCCAATGCATTGGGGGCACGCTGTTAGTACAGATTTAATAAAGTGGACACACAAGCCCATCGCGTTAAAGCCTGATGAAGACTATGACCGAAATGGTGTGTTTTCTGGATCCGGGCTTCAAGTTGAAAACGAGCACTGGTTATATTATACAGGTCATATTGACTCGTATCTTGATACAGTTTATGATGAAAATTTTAAAAAGAAGTCACAAGCAGACAGTCAGGGCGATACTTCTCCTTATATTAGACAAGTACAATGCTTAGCCAAATCAAAAGACGGCACGACGTATCATAAGTACGAGCATAATCCCATAATTGGATCGGAGCAAATACCACCGGGAATTAGGATTGAGGACTTCAGAGATCCGAAAGTGTGGCAAAACAATGGCACGTATTATATGGTTGTAGGCGCGAAAAGCATCGATCATATTGGACACGTATTATTTTATACGTCTCAAGATGGAATAGCATGGGAATACTTAAACGACTTAACGCTCGGTAAGGAGTACGGGACTGTATGGGAATGCCCAGATATATTTGAGTTAGATGGCAAGCACGTACTACTTTTTTCACCACAGGAAAAGCCGCGAGTAGGCCACAATTTTGAAAATATCCACTCTACAATGGCGTTAGTCGGACAGTTTGAGTACGAAACCGGCACATTCGCAGTAGAGTTTGAGCAGGAGCTTGATCAAGGCTTCGACTTTTATGCACCACAATCTCTTCTTACGGCAGAAGGAAAAAGAGTGATGATTGGCTGGATGAATATGTGGGATATGAAGTATCCGTTGCATGAGCTACGTCATGACTGGAATGGTTCGATGTCACTTCCACGAGAGCTATCATTAAAGAATGGAAAACTCATTCAAAAGCCGTATCACACAATTGAATCGTATCAAAAAAATGAAGTACAGTTACGAGATTTGCGCATTGATGGAGAATACAATAATAGTAGTTTGTCTGGAAAAAGCCAACACTTGAACATTGCATTTGACATGACAGAAAGCAACATCTTCAAAATTGAGTGCCTCAAAGGCGATTGTGAAAGTATATCAATGACGTTTTATAAAAATAGAAATGAAATGGTGTTAGACCGCCGAGCATCTAACTATCCGATAGAGAATTTAAGAATCTGCAATGATTATAACAGAAGCCAGCATATCAACTTAACGAACAAAGTGAAGCTAGACATCTTTTTAGATGTATCATCAATAGAGATTTTTGTGAATGATGGTGAATATGTGTTTACATCTTTATTCTTTTCGAAGGAATTAGGTGACAATGTTGCACTGACGTCTGACGGTGTGACATATATCGAAAAACTCGTGAAGTCGGAGATTTGTTAAGGGGAAAGATAATAGAGCTTAGAGCATCCTTACCTATTTAGGTAGGGATGTTTTTGTATGCAATTCAAACTAGCAAGCTCGAAATCTACTTACAATAAAAAACGCAGTCCCGACATTCGTTGTAGATGCACCGGGTGGTGGCGGAAAAATTGCGCTGCAGCCAAATTACTTGCTGTCGCAAAGTCCAACGAAGACAGTGTTACGTAACTTTGAGGGTGTGATCACGAGTTATCCAGAGCCAGAAAATTATGTCGCAGGCCGAGCTGATGCTTATTTTAATGAAGTATATGAAACGGCCGATTTACGACCGTCGAAAACGGGAATTACATCACTGCTGAACGATGAGCAATTTAATCTGGTTCCAAAATCATTGCATCGCCACGACCGACGTGAAAGCTATAAGCAAAATGAACATTACTCCACGTTAAAAGATAAACGAGAGAAGCGTGATGAACTGAAGGAGAAAAAATATCAGGCTCAATTGAAAAAGGAAAGTAAGGGGGGAGCGCAGTGAGATGTGAGTGGTGTGATGCTAGTGACGTAATGAACACAACATCTACTGTGTATTGGGAGTTACCAGATGGCACACGTGCCATTGAAATTGAAGAAACACCAGGTGTAACGTGCAATTCGTGCGGGATGGAATATCAATCTGAAAAGGTAACGGAGGAAATAGAGGATCAACTCCTTTTAATTGATACGAATGTAATTGGAAAAAGAATCTCCTATAAGGAGTTAATGGATATACCACGATTGTTAAAAAGAAATTACTTTAAGTTTTGAAAGGTTGAGTCGGAGCGTTTTGAGTCCCGATTTGATGTATGGAGGGGTTCGTATGAAGCGTCATTCGTTACTGATTAAGCCGATGCTCAATGAGGTTTATCCAACAGTAACACACGGTGATGGCATATATTTGTATGACAACACCGGAAAAAAATATATAGATGGCTGCTCTGGTGCGATTACTGCGAGCATTGGTCATGCGATCCCTGATATTGTTGATGCTATGCATGAACAAGCGCAAAACGTTTCGTTTGTGTATCGGTCCCAATTTACATCCGAACCAGCCGAGGAGCTTGCGCTTAAGTTGAATGAGCTTGTCGGAGCCGAGGAGGATTACTGGTCGTTTTTCGTTAACAGTGGCTCAGAAGCAACGGAAACAGCGCTTAAGATTGCTATTCAGCACTATCAAGAGCAGGGCAATTTTAAAAAGACGAAAGTAATGTCGCGCTGGATTAGCTATCACGGTATTACCCTTGGTGCGTTGTCGTTATCAGGTCATGTAAAACGGCGTGAGCGGTTTGCTCGTTTGTTAGAGGACTTTCCAACCGTAGCTCCGCCGTATTGCTATCGCTGTCCGTTCAATTTGAAGTATCCGAGCTGTCAGCTGTTCTGCGCTAGTGAACTTGAGACTGCAATCGAGCGAACCGGTGCTGACCAAATTGCTGCGTTTATTGCAGAGCCCATCGTTGGCGCAGCGGGTGGTGTGATTGTCCCCCCAGATGGATATTATCAAAAAATAAGAGAGATTTGTGACCGCTACGAGATTTTGTTCATTTCAGATGAAGTGATGACGGGAATCGGGCGGGCAGGAAAGATGTACGGCATGGATCATTGGGATGTAAAGCCCGACATTATTGCGATGGGAAAAGGCATGGGTGCAGGCTACACGCCAATCGCCGCTACACTCGTGAGTGAAAGAGTGATGGCCCCTATATTGGCAGGTTCGAACTCTATTATGAGTGGGCACACGCTAAGTGCGAATCCGCTATCCGCAGCCGTGGCTCTTGCTGTCATAAATTATATAGAAAAAAATAGACTAATAGAAAAAGTTGAAGAAAACGGAACGTATTTAATGAAGAAACTCGAGGCGCTAGCCGAAAAGTCAGAAGTGATTGGGGATGTGAGAGGGAAAGGCTTGATGATTGGTGTTGAATTTGTTGCCGATTTAGGAACGAAGCAGCCATTTGAGCTGTCGGTCGGGTTGACGAAAAAAATTGTTGATACAGCAAGAGACAAAGGTCTGCTTGTGTACCCTTCATCTGCCGGCAAGGTCGGTGCTTACGGTGATGCCGTCATCATCGCGCCACCTTTTATTATCACAAAGCAGCAGATTGATGACTTAGTTGCTATTTTCAAAGAAACTGTCGATGAAGTAACGGGGGAATTGTAGTAGGGGAAAAGTTGTATTATCTGAGTTTGCGAGCGAGTTTATTGAATGATGAAAGTAGTAGATTGACGATTGAAGTTGAGTAGGAGAAAGTTTGGTAGATGAGGGTGAGGATTTCCGGAGTTTATGGGCGGAAATTGCTGATTTAAGGGCGGATTTTCACGGTTTATGGGCGAAGCTTAAAGATTTATGGGTAAACTTTTGCAGATTATGGGTGAGAATTGGTGGTTTAGGGGTAAGTGTTTACAGTTAATGGGCGAAAATCGATGGTTTAGGGGCAAAATCTATCGAATATGCTTGATTTTAGTTCAAATTAGCTAAAAATCCCCCACCCTTACCATTTTCTGCGTGAGATTTTGGTGTTTATGCGCTAGTTTTAATGGTTTATGCGTGAGTTTCAAGTGTTTATGCGCCTGTTTCACCTGTTTATGCGTCAAAAAACTCGGTTTATGCGTATTTCACTTTAATGGGCTAGGATCAAAGATACGAACAACACACTCCGCCGGAATTTAAAAATTAGTTAGGGGGCTCGTGCTATGAAGTCATCTCCCAAGCGACTAATAAACAAGGTTGTTTCATTAGAAGAAGCGCTCGCCTTTATTGATGATGGCTGTACGTTGATGTTTGGTGGATTTGGGGGCGTCGGGAATCCCCCGACTCTCATTCAAGGTATTCTCGATAAAGGTGTAAAAGACCTCACGCTAATCGGAAATGATACAGGGTTTCCTACGATTGGTATCGGAAAAATTGTCAGCCAGCGCCGAGCGAAAAAAATTATCGTGTCTCACATTGGTTCGAACCCAAATGCCGGTCAATACATGATGGACGGGACACTCGAGGTCGAATTTTCCCCACAAGGTACGTTAGCGGAGCGCATCCGAGCAGGCGGTGTTGGGCTAGCTGGCATACTCACGGACGTTGGTCTCGATAGCATGGTCGAAGAGGGTAAGCAAAAAATCACCATAAACGGCAACGCATATTTAGTAGAAACCGCATTAACAGCTGACGTCTCCATTATACACGCGAAAAGGGCGGATACATTTGGCAACCTTATCTATGAAACTAGTGCCCGCAATACGAATCCACTCGTGGCGATGGCTGGCACAATCACGATAGTGGAGGCGGATGAAATTGTTGAAGTCGGCGAGCTGGATCCTGAAGAAATTGTCACACCTGGTGTGTACGTGGATCGCGTCGTACAAAGTAAAGGGGTGGACTGGACATGGGCATGGGAGTAGGTGTGTGGAACAGGATAGTAAAGAAGTTCGGCTATGAACCTGCCCAGTGAATGCCTCACCAAAAAGTATCCATTAATTACGACATTCCAAGTGTGGAGGTGAGTTAAACATGAGCATGGGGGTAGATACGCGTAATAGAATCGCGAAGCGTGCCGCGCAGGAAATACAAGATGGTATGATCGTCAATCTCGGTATCGGCATTCCGTCACTTGTACCGAATCACCTCCCGCCCCACCTTAATGTCATGTTTCATGCGGAAAACGGTATTTTAGGTATCGGGAAATCACCCGCCAAAGGAAAAGAGGATCCGACCTTATGCAATGCGGGTGGCTTTCCTGTCACCACTGTTCCAGGTGCTTCATTTTTTGACAGCGCGACTGCGTTTGGCATGATTCGCTCGGGTTACTTAGACGTGACGATACTCGGAGGCCTCGAGGTTAGCGAAACAGGTGACCTAGCAAACTGGATTGTGCCAGGAAAACGTGTGCCTGGTATTGGTGGGGCGATGGAGCTCGCGAAAAAAGCAAAAAAAGTCATTATTGTCATGAATCATTGTAATAAAAATGGAGATCCGAAAATCCTCAAGACTTGCACTTTGCCGCTTACTGCCAAGGCTTGTGTAAGTTTAATCATTACCGATATGGCGGTCATTGAAGTCATCCCTCAAGGCTTACTTTTAAAAGAAGTAATGGCACCGCACACAGTAGAGGATGTCATTGCCAAAACAGGAGCGCCGCTAGACATTTGTAAAAATATAAAGCGGTTGGACTGAGCGCCGCTAGACATTTGTAAAAATATAAAGCGGTTGAACTGAGAATCGAGACAATAACAACTTCCAAAACGAAGATAAGTCTCGTTAGTAACCAAAATCGTGTGCCGACGATTGTAAAGTCTCGTACAAAGCAACACAATCACCGAGGGGGGAGTGTATTGTTAAAAACTCACATAAAAGAGTGGCTTGCGGCAAACAGAAATTATGGCATCACCCTCTTACAAAGACTCGTGCAGGCAAATAGTACTCAAGGAAATGAGAAGCCCGCCCAGCAAATTGTTATTGACACGCTACAACAGCTGAACCTACAAATCGATGTGTGGGAGCCAGACGGGGCTACACTCAAGCAACACCCATACTTTGCTTCGCCGCGAACGGATTTCACCAATAGTCCGAACGTGGTAGGTATTAAAAAAGGTACAGGTGGCGGGCGCTCGCTTATTTTAAACGGTCACATTGATGTCGTACCAGCGGGCGATCCTGAGCAATGGGCACCACACCCGCCCTTCAGCGGGCAAATTATCGACGGCAAGCTTTATGGTCGTGGTGCTACCGATATGAAAGGTGGCAATGTCGCTCTTCTCCTAGCGCTAGCCGCTCTGCAAGAAACACCTCTCAAAGGTGACGTAATTTTTCAAAGTGTCATTGAAGAAGAGAGCGGTGGCTTAGGAACACTCGCAGCCATCCACCGCGGCTATAAAGCCGATGCGGCGCTTATCCCGGAGCCAACGAATATGAAAATTTTTCCGAAGCAACAAGGCTCGATGTGGTTTCGCCTTCACGTAAAAGGTCGCTCTGCTCACGGCGGCACAAGGTACGAAGGAGTCAGTGCGATAGAAAAGGCGCTTCTTGTTGTCGAGCATGTGAAGAAACTTGAAGAAAAGCGAAACGCCAGCATCACCGATCCTCTTTACAGCAACATTCCGATCCCGGTGCCTATTAATATTGGCAAAATCACCGGTGGCGACTGGCCATCGTCGGTACCGGACCTTGTAAAGCTTGAAGGTCGCATTGGTGTCTCGCCAGAAGAAACAATGGATGAAGCGAAGCAAGAATTAGAGACGTGGATCGCCGAGCTTCACAAAACGGACCCGTGGTTCACCAAAAACCCCGTCACGCTCGAATGGTTTGGCGCGCGCTGGCTACCAGGAGCGATCAATCTTGAGCACGAGCTAATCAACAAGCTAACCACACACTTCGAGCACGTGACCGGGCGCAAGCCAACAATCGAAGCGTCCCCTTGGGGCACCGATGGTGGGTTGCTCACAAATGTTGGCGCGACACCGTCCGTTGTGTTTGGTCCTGGTGTGACTGAAAACGCACATCACCCGAACGAATACATCGAAATAGACAAAGTGTTCGAAGCGGCCGAAATTATTGCCTTAACAATTATCGATTGGTGTGGAGGTGAACACGATGGATGAAGCGCAGCATCTCGCAGAGCTTGATAAAAAGCATTTCTTGCACCCAACTTCGTCTATCCAGGAGCAGCAGTCGAGCGGTCCAGCTTTTATTTTTAAAAAAGGCTATGGAATTTATCTAGAGGATATACAAGGCAACGTGGTTATTGACGGGATGTCCTCCCTGTGGAATGTCAACGTCGGTCATGGGCGCAAGAACTTAGCTGAAGCAGCAAAGAAGCAAATGGAGACACTCGCGTACAGCTCGTGCTTCGCGACATTTAGTAACGAACCAGCTATCAAACTCGCTGCCAAGCTCGCACAATTAGCACCACCGCCGCTTACTGCGACGTTTTTCACATCAGGCGGCTCAGAAGCAAACGACACCGCCTATAAGCTCGCGCGTCACTACTGGTTATTAAAGGGCGAGCCTGCGCGTAAAAAAATCATCGCTAGAAACAGGTCGTATCACGGCGTATCCATGGGGGCGACAAGCGCAACGGGACTCAAGCCGTTTCGCGATTTCACCCAATCGCTCGCACCCGACTTTTTTCATGTCGACCACTTTGAAGTCACAGCGTTGCGAGCTCTAATCGAACAAGAAGGACCAGATACATTTGCTGCTATCGTCGCAGAGCCTGTGCAAGGCGCAGGTGGTGTGCACGTGCCACCAGCAGATTATTTTAAAAAAATAAAAGACATTTGTACGGAATACGGGATTCTGCTAATTACCGATGAAGTCATTACTGGGTTTGGTCGAACCGGAAAGATGTTTGGCATGGAGCACTACGAGGGTGTCACGCCAGATATGATGTGCTTTGCAAAAGGAGTAACGAGCGGGTACGCTCAGCTCGGTGGAGTGATGATCTCAGAGCAAATGCATCAAGATTTTACGCAGCTCTCACAAGGCACGCTGTTACACGGTTACACGTACAGCGGACACGCGACAGCCTGCGCCATCGCTCTGAAAAACATCGACCTACTAGAACAAGAAGACCTTGTTGAGAATGCTAAACTACGAGGCGCCGAGCTGCTAGACGGTTTGCGCTCACTCGCAGTCGACTTTGACATCATACAAAGCTGCCGCGGCCTCGGTCTTATGGCAGCGATCGAATTTACGGGCGGCCTCGCCCCGCAAATTGTAAAAGAAGCAGCGAACCGGGGTCTCATATGTCGCGCGGTGACGTTTGATAATCAAGATACGCTTGTACTAGCGCCGCCACTCATCATTACGAATGAAGAAGTGGAGAAAATAATTACTATTTTAAAAGACACAATAAACAGTATATAATCATGTAAAAGCCTTGCAGAAATAACTGCAAGGCTAAAATACTACATAAAATGCTAGTATTATGATATGATATCAATACCATGAATTTTCTTATAATTAAGATAATTGGGTAATGTCTGAGGTGTTTTCATTTTTATAGATTTACATATTGCCTCAAGCTTGATAGTTTTCTCCTCATTACGTAAATACGCATGCCTAATTCAAAGGCAACTACCCTTATCGAAGCAAAAAATAATACAAAGAAGGTGATTTTATGACAACTAGTATACATGTAAATGATAGTAGCTCTCCGCTACGTCGCGATGTAAAAACTCTCGGCAACATTTTAGGGCAGATTTTAACTCTTCACGGGGGGACCGAGTTACTAGACAAAGTTGAAAAAATTCGTGAGCTGACGATTACACTTCGGAAAAATTTTAAGGAAGAAACGTACGAAGCGCTTAAGCAAGAGATTAAACAGCTGAAGCCGCCGATGCGTGAGCAGGTTATTCGTGCTTTTTCTGTTTATTTTAATTTAGTAAATATTGCTGAACAAAATCATCGTATTCGCCGTCGTCGTGAGTATCAGCTTGAAGAAGATCATGTAGTGCAGCCTTCTTCTTTCGAAAGTGCTGTGTTATCGCTGAAGGACAATCAAATTCCTGTTGAAGTGATTCAAGATGTACTTAACAAGTTATCGCTTGAGCTAGTTATCACAGCACATCCAACAGAGGCGACAAGACGTTCTGTTCTTGAAATCCAGAAGCGCATTGCTGATGATATTAAACAGCTTGATCAACCACTATTAACAAAAAAAGAAAAAGCAACTATAGAAGAAAAGCTAATACATGAAGTGACAACATTATGGCAAACAGATGAGCTACATCAGCATAAACCGACCGTGTTGGATGAGGTTCGGAATGCGCTTTATTATTTTGATCATACATTATTCAATGTTTTACCTGACATTCATCAAGATTTGGAGGATTGCTTAGGGGAATGCTTCCCAGAGCAAAAATGGAATGTGCCTAACTTTCTACGCTTTGGCTCTTGGGTTGGAGGCGATCGAGACGGAAATCCGTTTGTAACACCTGATGTAACTTGGGAAACATTACAAAGACAACGCAGACTTGTATTGAAAAAGTATAAAGAAGTTATTGTGGAAATGATGAAGCTATTCAGCCATTCTACCAATCGAGTACAAGTAAGTGACGAGCTGCTGCAATCGGTTGAACAAGAGGAAGCAATCTATGTTGCAGCGGATAAAAAGTGGAATGTAGAAACCGAGGTATATCGAAGAAAGCTTGCGATTATATTAGAACGCATTCGCCACGTTGGCAAGTCTGACAACATTGGCTATGCGCATGTCGATGAGCTGTTGCGTGACCTATATTTAATAGAAAATAGTATTAAAATGCACCAGCCAACTGAAAGAAGACTACGAATTCTACAAAAATTCATCCGCCAAGTGAAGCTATTTGCCTTCCATCTTGCCACACTAGATATTCGGAATCATAGTGGGGAGCACGAAGCGGCAGTAACTGAAATTTTGCGAAAAGTAAAAATTACTGATAACTATGCAGGGCTACCGGAAAATGAAAAAATAGAGATTCTTGAAAATATCCTACAAGACCCTCGTCCGCTGCTATTACTGCATGAGGATTATAGTAAAGAAACGCGTAAAATGCTAAATTGCTTCAAAATGATTAAAGATGCTCATGAGGAATTCGGCGAACGTTCCATTGAAGTGTATCTTGTTAGTATGACTCGGTCTGCGAGTGATTTACTAGAAGTACTTGTGCTAGCTAAAGAAATGGGTATTTACCGCCTGCATGATGATGGTCGTGTTGAAAGTTTATTAAGCGTCGCGCCGTTGCTAGAGACAGTCGATGATTTAACAGCAGGACCAAGAATTATGGAAACGTTGTTTACGATGGATGTGTATCGCAACTATTTAGACGTACGCGGCAACCATCAAGAAATTATGCTCGGCTATTCAGATGGTAGTAAAGACGGTGGCACCTTAACAGCAAACTGGAAGCTGTATAAAGCGCAAGTAGAAATTCATGAAATGGCGAAAAGCTACAACGTACGCCTGAAATTTTTCCATGGCCGTGGTGGGTCATTAGGTCGTGGAGGCGGTCCGCTAAATCGTAGTATTTTATCACAGCCAGCCGAAACGTTAGGTGATGGTGTGAAAATTACGGAGCAAGGGGAAGTTATGTCATCTCGTTATCTATTAACGGACATTGCGTATCGTAGTTTAGAACAAGCTGCGTCTACGATGCTTGAGGTTGCGGCGCACGTATCGAAGGAATCAGAGCAAGGACATTTACGTGAAAAAATTTGGGAGCAAGCTCTTGAAGAGGTGTCTGAAGCTGCGCTACGAAAATATCAGTCTCTTGTTTTCCAGGATCAAGACTTTTTAACGTATTTTATCCAAGCTACACCGTTAATGGAGCTAAGCTCATTAAATATCGGCTCGCGTCCGATGAGTCGAAAAAATAGAGAAAGCTTTAGCTTTGAAGACTTACGGGCGATTCCATGGGTATTTGCATGGACGCAAAGTCGTCAGTTGCTGCCAGGCTGGTATGCGGCAGGAACAGGCTTATCGACGTTTGCAGAAAAAAGCCCTGAAAACTTAAAGATTTTGAAGGATATGTATCATAATTGGCCATTCTTTAAATCAACAATTGATAACTTACAAATGGCGTTGATGAAAGCAGATATTCCAACGGCTTCTCTATATAAAACGCTTGTTGAGGATGAAGCGATTGGCGATAGAATATTTACTAACATTGTAGATGAGTATAACCGTACGAAAGCTATTCTTTTAAAAATCTCAGATCATCAAGAATTGCTCGATCACGCACCAACGATTCAATCATCGGTGAAGCGCCGCAACCCATATGTAGATCCGCTCAACTTCCTACAAGTGGAGCTCATTAAGGAGTTGCGTGAAAGTGACAACCCTGAAGATACTCTGTTAACAGAAGTGCTACTGACGATTAGCGGCATTGCAGCGGGCCTTCGTAATACAGGTTGATTTGGTCAAACAAAGGTAATGAGAAGTAATGAAAAGGTAATGCAAAATACTCGTGTGTTAGTGCGGTAATCTGAATTCGTGCTTGCAAACAATATGAAAAAGGGGAACTTGGTATCACAACACGCCAAGTTCTCTTTTTTAGATGTTAGACCGTGACCTGCAGTACGTGTGATGGTGCTTTTACAATATAAAGTGGCCGGGAATCGCTAGGAATTAGGTCGAAATTGGTCGATGGGCGCTGTATTTTGTCGGTGCCAGGCACGGCACTTATCCACACCCATTAAAACCCAGTCGTATCAAGGGTGCAAAAGTTGTAAAACTTTGTCGGTGCCAGGCACTTACAAGTTACGACAAATTTCCCGTTTGAAAGGAGGCAAATCCATGGTTTTTTTACGAATATTCATTACCACCGTCATCATCATAGCTTTTCCAACTCTAGCTTCAGCAGAAAAACTAGTCATTATTGACCCCGGCCACGGTGGGAAGTTTTATGGAACGTGTGGATTCAGCGGCGTGCAAACCGGATATTGTGAGAAAGATGCCAATCTAGAGGTGGCCTTACTCGTACGTAAATATTTGCAGCAAGATACAAATATCCGCGTTGAGCTTACACGTTCTGATGATCGAGAATTTGCCCCGATTCTTCGAGGAAATGAAGGCGAAGGCGACTTAGCGAAGCGAATCCAACTGGCAAACGAACTAGCAGCCACCAACAATCAACAAACTATTTTTATTTCTATTCATCATAATGCACATCCTACAAACCCATTCCGTCGTGGTGTAGAAACCTACTACTTTGACGGCATACAACACGCGAATCCTACTTATCCGTTTGATCCACTTCAGCTTTTGTTTCGAGATGATAGTAAGCGTTTAGCGGAGAGTGTGCATCCGGCACTCGTAAATCAACTAGCTACCCCTGACAGACGGATACATAATAACCAAAGCTTTTTTGTTATTCGTAATGCACAAATGCCAGCCATCCTACTAGAGCTAGGCTACATGAGTAATAGATTTGAAGAACAATCAATCCGAGCGAAAACATTCCAGCAAACAGCTGCGAAAGCTATAGCCGAGGGGATTACAAGCTATTTTCAAGTGTATGAGGTGTACGGTGCTAATGATAGGAAACTAGCAACCTTTCAACATGAGATTGATGCGCTGACATATGCTAAACAAACCCGGTCTGCGATTCATGTGTTTGATAAAGACCGTCAGAAAGTTATTTATAAAGTTTTAGATAAAATAACACTGTAACTACAAACAACGAGGCCGATGCGTTGAATGGAAGTACTGCCGACATAAAATGACTTGGTAATTTTACAACAGTGAGGGAGAGGTCAATGCTAATGCTGAAAAACATAGTGACGCAAGTGGTGTGCGGAATCATATTTCTTTTTATTATAGTAGGTTGTGCTCCTACCAATAAGCCAGTAGTGACGCACACAAATAAAGAGACACCAATTCCGAAAGAGACAGCCCCATCAGCTTTTGCGCATTATGATACATACCGGCCGGAGGTAGGGATGAAAAAACACTTTGTGAATGGTCCGGACCTGTTGTATACATACGACGTTGTCGCTGAAGATAGCGATTATGTGCAAATAATTATTACATTGAATGGCGCGCCCACCACCCAGATATATCGCTGGACAGCAGATGAAATGACACTAGTATATGAACAGGTTGGTCTAGCTGACCAAGAAGGAACGCTGCTAGAAGAATTTTTAGAAGAACGACTGGACACAATTGTGAGCACAACAGCACATGCAGATTGGACTATTATTGAAGAACAAACCACGCTACAGCTACCATGCGCTACTTATCATGACGTACTCGTAGTTAGCAAAACAACCGATGAAGTCGTGGGAGCCAATACTATTTATACGCGGTACTATGCGCCAGGCGTCGGCTTAGTAAAAGAAACGTATGAAGTAACCGGTGAAAGTGGCTACAAAGATGAAGCGGTGTGGGATTCGTGTGTTGAAGATTAAGAAAAAGTTACACTAGCTTATTACGAAACTATTCCCCCACTCACCCGAAGTGGTGAGGTCAGCCATGCAGGAACCGCTCTTATGCAAGTAGAAACCAAAAGTTTGTGTAATTTCTATGAAACTTAAACTCAATGTACAAGGTAGTGTCACAGTTTTTTTGTAGTTTAATATATAATTTTTTCCTATAATCGCGAGAAATGCATGTTTTTAAGCACAGTAATTTTGCATAATACAGCTTACTAACTTACTGAAAATGTAAGAAAAAGGATACAGGATATTTTCCTCATAAACCTGTTGCCCAGTTGATTAATATAGTGTAAAATTAGTTTAGTACTAGTTTGCAATCGTTTGCATTTTTTCGACAAATGCAGTTAATAATGTGCAACTGTTGCACAAGCGGGATAAGGAATCTATTTTCTTACCACATTTGTGCAAACGGTTTCGCACGTTGCGCAACATAGTATATTACAATACTAATGTTTTCTTAACATAACTGTTGTGGTATATGCAATTTTTATTGTGCAACTTAATGCAAACGATTTCACAGCTAAGTGTTAACTTACACCAATTGATAGCTAAAACACTATCAATTGAAATAAAAAGGAGGAAAAGAATTTGATGAGTAGAAAGATGAAACGTCATAGTGCTATTTTAATGACAATTATCATGCTCCTTAGCTTGCTTTTACCAACTGTACCTGTACAGTCTGTACAAGCAATCGAAGAAAATTCCGTAACAACTGAGACGTATGATAGTAGCGCTACAGATGATACTTACAATGAAGGTACGTCTAATGCAACTGACATTCTTTTAACGGATGCAGATGCGATAACAGGTGAGCGACAACTTCGTTTCACGTATATTAGAGAAGACCAAACATTTGGTGATTGGAATATTTGGACTTGGAATACAGGTGTTGATGGACAAGACCAAATTACGTTTGACTCATATGATGGAACGAAAGCAATTGCTAATATTGCAATAGGTCCTGATGCAACTCAAATGGGCTTTGTATTGCGTAGCACGTTTGATTGGGACACTGCTGAAAAAGAATTTGGTGATAGATTTATTCCTATCAACGAAAACGATTCTTTAACAAAAGCTTATATCACAAGCGGTGTAGAACAAATTCACGTTGTACCTGATGGTTCTAAACCTGTAATCGACAAAGGTCTTGCAACTTTCTACTATCGCAGTCCAGCTCTTTTTGCAAACGATGCAATGGACGCTATTCAAAAAGTAGAATTAAAGTTCAACGGTGACGTTTTACCGATGACATACGAAGCTGACAATGAAAGATTCGTATTAGGAGATGTACAAGTCCCTAATGGTAAAACTCCATATTCATATTTAGTAACAATTGATGGAACAACAACAGAAGTAACGGATCCTTACAACACAGTAGAGGGTGCATCTTACGTTGATTTCTTTATGGTGCCACTAACTGTATCAGCTTCTGTTGCACCGGCAGCTATTGATTATAATGAAAACGCTGTATTAACAGTGGATGTGCAAGGTTTAGATGATAGTGTATCTATCACAAAGATTTTTGCTGATGTTTCTGCATTAGGTGGATCTGACAAGTTAGAAATTGATCCAACGGTAAAAGCGGTTACTATCGCTGTTGATGACGATGTAACAGCTGGTACGAAAGATATCCCAGTAACGGTAGTAGATTCATTTGGTAACTACTTTGATGCATCTACATCTGTAACAATTGAAACTCGCCAATCTGTCGGGGAAGCTGATTTTGATTGGGATGAAGCGATTATTTACTTCATGCTAACAGACCGTTTCTTTGATGGAAATACTGGTAATAATGATCCTTATGGTATGAACTATGATACGACTGATCGTGGTACGTACCAAGGTGGAGACTTTGCTGGTATTACTGCAAAGCTTGATTATTTAAATGATTTAGGTGTTAATACAATCTGGATCAGCCCAATTGTTGAAAACGTTAAACATGATGTAGCTTATAACCAAGCTGATGTTAGCTCATATTATGGATATCATGGATACTGGGCAAGCAACTTTGGTGCTTTAAACCCACACTTTGGAACAATGGATGAGTTCCATACATTAATTGACGAAGCACACAATCGTGGTATTAAGATTATGGTTGACGTAGTTCTTAACCACACTGGTTATGGCTTGAAAGATATTGATGCTAATGTAGCAAACCCACCAGCTGGTTACCCAACTGATGAAGAGCGTACTGTTTACTCTAATCTAGTTCGTCAAGGTAGTAACGTTGGAACGGATGAGGTTGTTGGTGAATTAGCTGGCTTACCAGACTTCAAAACAGAAAATCCTACTGTTCGTCAAGCTATCATTGATTGGCAAACTGCTTGGATTGATGCAGCAACAACTGCAAACGGTAACACAATTGATTACTTCCGTGTGGACACAGTGAAACACGTTGAAGATGCAACTTGGATGGCGTTCAAAAATGCTATTACAGAAAAAATGCCTGAACATAAAATGATTGGTGAAGCTTGGGGCGCAAGCGTAAGCAATGACCTTGGCTACCTTGATTCAGGTATGATGGATTCACTACTAGACTTTGATTTTAAAAATATCGCAAAAAGCTTTGTAAATGGAAGCTTAAACAGTGCAAATGAAACTCTTGATAAGAGAAACGATAATATTGACAATACAGCTACTCTTGGTCAATTCTTAAGCAGCCATGATGAAGATGGATTCTTACACTCTGCTGTAGGTGGAGACGAAGGTAAGTTTAAAGTGGCGGTTTCTCTTCAAGCGACTGCGAAAGGTCAACCAGTTATTTATTACGGGGAAGAGTTAGGACAAAGTGGTGCTAACAACTATCCGCAATACGATAATCGTTATGACCTCGCTTGGGATCAAGTAGAGGGCAATGACATTCTAGCTCACTATACAAAACTATTAAACTTCCGTGCTAATAACTCTGATGTATTTGCAAAAGGTGATCGTGACTATGTTGCTGGTGGCGATTCTGACGAATATCTATTATTCTCTCGCAGCTATGCAGGCGACAACGTATACGTTGGATTAAACGTTGCTGACACAGCAAAAACAGTTACATTAACTGTGGATTCAGCTGCTGCTGTTGTAACAGATAACTATTCTGGTACTGTGTACACAACATCTGGTGCAGGTGAAGTTGAAGTTACTATCCCGGCTAATGCTGACGGTGGTACAGTTCTACTTACTGTAGAAAATGGTTTAATTACTGGTGCATTAAGTGAAGGAGATATTCCTGCTAACACTTTACGTATCCACTACAATAGAGCAGATGGTAATTATGCAGACATGGGTATTTGGACTTGGTTTGATGTGGTAACACCACAAGTTGATCCATGGCCAGATAATGCCCTTCCATTTGCTGGAACTGATTCATTCGGGGCATATATCGATATCCCGTTAAAAGACAATGCAGTTGAAGTAGGTTTCCATATTGTTAATAAAGTAAGTAAAGAAACAGATGGTGGAAACAAGTTAGTTACTATTACACCAGGTATGAAGGAAATCTGGTTACTAGAAGGCTCTGATGAGATATTCACTGTAGCGCCTGACCTAGGAGTTCCAGAAAACCACATCCGTATTCATTACAACAGAACAAACGGTGACTATGAAAACTTTGGTGCTTGGTTATGGAACGATGTAGCAGACCCTTCTGCAGGCTGGCCAACAGGCGCTACTATGTTTGAAAAGTTTGATGACTACGGCGCATATATTGATGTTGAGTTAGCAGAAGGCGCGAAGAATATCGGCTTCCTAGTAATGGATGTTACTCTAGGTGACGCTGGTAAAGACGGTGGAGACAAAGGCTTCACAATTCGTTCATCTGAAGTAAATGAAATTTGGATTAAGCAAGGTTCAAATGAAGTGTTCACATTCGAGCCAGTTGAGTTACCAGAAAACACAGTTCGTATTCACTACACTCGTGATAACGGTGACTATGAAAACTACGGTGTTTGGAACTGGGGCGATGTAGTTGCTCCATCAGACAACTGGCCAACAGGTGCTACAATGTCGTCTGGTATCGACCAATACGGCGCATATTATGACATTGCTATGAATGAAGATGCAAAATCTCTAGGCTTCTTAGTAATGGATGTTACTCTAGGTGACCCAGGTAAAGATGGTGGCAACAAAACTTTTAATCTTGTAGACAAATACAACCGTCTATGGATTAAACAAGGTGATGACACCGTTTATATTTCTCCATACGGAGATGTAGCAAACGGAATTTTATCAGCTGAACTTTTATCTGAAACTGAAATACTATTAGGTTTCACTATGACTGCTGGTTTAACAGCTGATGCTCTAATCAATGAGTTAGAGCTAAAAGATAAAGACGGTAACCCTGTAACTATCGACGCTGTTGAAGTGACTGATGATATTTCTGTTAAGATTACTGCTAATATTGACTTAGATTTAATGCCATATACAGTAACATACTCTGGCAGAACAGTTGATGCTGTAAAAGGCTGGCGCTTAATTGATAGCTTATATGGCTACGATGGTAATGATTTAGGTGCAACATATAACAATGGTGATGCAACACTTAAATTGTGGGCACCAAAAGCAAGTGCAGTTGTAGCGAACTTCTACGACAAAAACGATGCTGCGACACAAATTGGTACTATGCCTTTAACTCTAGGTGAGCGCGGTGTTTGGTCTCTAGATGTAGCTGCAAGTGACTTAGGTGTAGCTGATCTTGATGGATATTACTATCAATATGAAGTAACAAACGACGGTGTAACGAAGAAAGTATTAGATCCGTATGCAAAATCATTAGCTGCCTTTACGGTTAACACGAATGGTGACCCAGGTCCTGATGGTGATGTAGTTGGAAAAGCTGCTATTGTTGACTTGAGCGATACAAATCCTGAAGGATTCTCGCATGCTAACATTGAAGGCTTTGAAAAGCGTGAAGATGCGATTATTTGGGAAGTGCACGTACGTGACTTCACTTCAGATCCATCTATCGAAGGTGATTTAAATGCTAGATGGGGCTCTTATAAAGCATTCATCGACAAGTTAGACTACATTAAGTCATTAGGTGTAACACACGTACAGTTACTTCCTGTTATGGCTTGGTATTATGGTGACGAAACAGGTATGGGCGAGCGTGAGCTTGATTACTCAGCTGGTGGCAACGAGTATAACTGGGGCTATGATCCACACAGTTATTTCTCACCAGATGGTGCATATTCTGAAGATCCAACTGATGCAAAACTACGTGTTAAAGAATTAAAAGAATTAATTGATGCTATTCATGATGCTGGTATGGGTGTTGTACTTGATGTTGTTTACACTCACTTAGCAAAAACAAGCACGTTCAATGATATTGTACCTGGATACTATGCATTCCAAGATGCTAACGGTAATTTCCTAGGTGGCTTTGGGAACAACTTAGCTATGAATCATACTATGGCAGAAAAAATCTTCGTAGATTCTTTAAAATACTGGTTTGACGAGTACAAGATTGATGGTATGCGCTTTGATATGATGGGCGATGGCACATATCCAGCTACTCAAAAAGCAGTGGATGCAGCACTTGAAATCAACCCTAACGCGTTGTTTATCGGTGAGGGCTGGAGAACATTTGCTGGTCACTTATCAGATCCTTCATTAGAAGGTATGGGTGCAGACCAAGACTGGATGGATAAAACAGATGACGTTGGTGTATTCTCAGATGAAATTCGTAACGAATTAAAATCTGGTTTCGGTTCGGAAGGTGAGCCACGCTTCATTACTGGTGGCGCACGTGACATCCAAGTTATTTTCAATAACATTAAAGGTCAACCAGGAAATACAGCTGATGACGATCCAGGTGATATGGTTCAGTACATTGCAGCGCATGATAACTTACCGTTACATGACGTAATTGCTCAATCTATTAAGAAGGATCCAACAGTTCCAGAAAATCAATTAGAAATTCAAAAGCGTATTCGTTTAGGTAACACATTAATCTTAACATCGCAAGGTACAGCGTTTATTCATGCAGGTCAAGAATATGGTCGTACGAAGCAATGGTTTGGTGAAGGTGTTCCTGAGCAGAAATGGCATCATTTAGAAGATGAGAATGGTGAGGCGTTTGGTTACTTCATCCATGACTCATATGATTCATCAGATGCGATCAACATGTTTGATTGGGATAAAGCAACAAATGAAGCATTATTCCCTGTTCAAACTACAACACAATCATTTACTAAAGGTTTAATCGAGTTAAGAAAATCAACAAACGCATTCCGTTTAGGAGATATGGCTCTTGTTGATTCAAACGTAACATTACTTGATTTCCCTGAAATCGCAAGTACTGACTTAATGATTGCTTACAAATCAGTATCAACTGATGAGACAGGCGACTACTACGTGTTTGTTAACACTGATAACCGCGTACGTTCGTTAACTCTTGGTGACCTAGACCTAACTGCTGGTGACGTTCTTGTTGACAGCGACGAAGCTGGTTTCGACGTAGTAACTGATCCATCGGGCTTCTCATTAACAGCAGATACATTAACACTTGATCCATTAACAGCTGTTGTTATTAGAACAAACTATGTAGCTGAACAACCAATCGATGAGTGTTTCATTGCAACAGCTGCATTCGGTACGAAGTTCACACCAGCGGTTACATTATTACGTAGCTTCCGTGATGACTTCTTACTAAGTAACACAATCGGTACTGCGTTTGTAGATTTCTACTATACGCATTCACCAAAAGTAGCAGACTTCATCAGAGGAAATGATTTCCTTAAAGCATCTGTACGCTTAGCATTAGCGCCTGCCGTAGGTGCGGTGTATATGATGTATAATCCATTACTTGGCTTAGTAGTTCTATTAGGAGCTATCGCGGCTGGATGGTATTTCGTAAGAAGAAGAAGAGCTACAGCATAATATTTAAATCAAAAAGAAGTAACCGCATCTGTGGTTACTTCTTTTTTGGTATATATTGCCTAGACAATTGTGTGGAAAGACCTATTTTTTCAGCTTATGAAACTTAAGTATAATGGTAGTGTTCCATAAATCGTACGAAACGGCAAAACCGTTGAAAAGCGGTGACGCAAAGCTACAGGGGCTAACGTATAAAAACTATGCCAGCCAGCTTCCGAATACGGACCCGACGATTTATGAGAGATTGTAGGGGGGATCTTTTTATGAAATCTTTTTTATTGAATGCAAAGTACTATTGGCATGTATGTCGCCACAGGCACATTGACTTTATGCTACGTGAATGTCAATGTATTGCTAGTAGGAAACACCTACAAGCACGTGCACAATATCATGAGCAGTGTGCATTAGATGCGATGGTTCGTTCATTACCAAGCACTAGATATTAATAGAAAGCCTTCTCTGCTTTGTAGGGGAGGCTTTCCTTTATTTAGCGTTAAAGAAAATTTAAGCTAGGTTAGTGCCTAGCTCCAGCAGCCGCTCGAGGTCTTAAGCCTTCCCCCATTAGAGGGAAGGCCCTTCCTGCAGGGGACGTTTTAAGCTGGTCGTGGCTGAACAAGGCGCTTACGTTTTTCTTAATTTCACGTTCAGCTTAATGGTTACTTAGTCTCTTCTTGCCTAATAGCAATGCTTTTAGATGACAAGAAGAGTGAATTCAGTGGGAGTCAGGAAACTGTAACCACAGCTAGCGATCATCTACTAAAATCCTCTGCTTTTAGCTATCAAGGCTTTATTTTCATAGCACTAAAAAAGTGATATAATATGTAAATCGGATACTGTAGAATTATGTCGCAAATGCCTATATTTGCGATTTTTAAAAAAATACATATAAAATTAGGTGCCTTACTATGAAAGTCGGAATCATTGGCAATTACGGCCATGACAATAATGGGGATGAAGCAATTCTGCAAGGAATTATCACGCAGCTTACAGACCATTTACTCATCCCAAGACAAAACATTACAATATTTAGCAACAATCCTGCAAATACTGAAGCACGCTATAACATGAAAGCGGCTTATCTACTATATAAAAAAGGTAGCTTCTTGCAATCAGTTGTTGAAACAATGAGAAGAAGCCGTAGCATTATGAAGGACTTAGATGTAGTCATTATTGGTGGCGGCGGTATTTTAATGGATATGTATAAGCGAGATGCACCACTGTATAGCACCCATGCGATGCTCGCTAAAATGTCTGGCTGCAAGGTCATTATTTATGGTACAGGAGCAGGTCCCATTCAAACGAAGCAAGGGACGTTTTTAATAAAAACGATGCTACGTGTTGCTCAGTCTGTTTCCGTTCGTGACCAAGAATCAAAGCAGCTTCTTGAAAGTATCGGTGTGACTAAAAATATCGATGTGATTGCTGATCCTGCGTTTCAGCTTGGAGAAAACATTAGTAAACAGCCCTCAAAAAAGATAAAAAATATTGGGGTAACGGCAGTACCTTACTTTAGTGAGCAGTATTGGCCGGTTAGTGATGAAGCCGTATATACTCAATATGTTACTCAGTTCGCGAAAAATTTGGACATCCTGATCAGAAGTCACGACGTGAATATTACCTTTTTCTCCACTAAATTTCCGCAGGATATTACAGTAACGGAGGATATTCATAGTGCGATGGCAGAAAAGCAAGCGGTGACGATTTTAAAGGATAATTTGTACCCGAATACGCTCGCGAAAATTTGTGAGGAACAAGATATCATTATCGGCACAAGACTTCACTCCTTAATTTTATCTGTTGCGGCAAAAACGCCTGTCATTGGCATTGGCTATCATGAAAAGGTCCATAACTTTATGAAAAAAATTAATAAAGAGTCCTTTTTCGTTCATATTAAAAATTTAGAGAATGAAAATATGTTACGTGATTTAATATCAAAGTACGTGTCAAATTGGGATAAAGAACAGGAAAGTTATACAGCGATTTCTAGTGAGCAGCTTCTTGAAGCGCGAAAAGGGATACAACAAATTCAGCAAGTGATAGGCCAGGTGAAATAAATGACTGCAAAAAAAGTTTTAGTGATTACAAATATGTATCCAACAAATGTACATAAGAGCTTCGGGATTTTCGTGAAAAATCAAGTTGAAGCGCTACGTAATCACGGCTTGGCTGTTGACGTTGCTGCCATTCGTAATCCGCGAGGTGGGAAGCTGAATGTGATTAAAAAGTATTCAGGCTGGTTTCTTCAAACACTTAGTACACTGCTGGCAAAAGGAAAACAGTATCATGTAGTGCACGCGCATTACGTGTTTCCGAGTGGTTTACTCGCTTTGTTTTTTAAACAGCTGTTTGGTACAAAAATGATAGTAACCGCACACGGCGGTGATATAGATAAAATGGCGCGAAAAAATGCGCGGATTTTTAACATGACAAAAAAGATTATGCATAAATCTGACCATGTCATTGCGGTGGGACAAGAGCTTTATGATACAATCACTAAAGAGTTCAACGTGCCATCCGACAAAGTGTCTATCATTAATATGGGAGTCAACCGCTCTGTTTTTAAACCGGTGCCGAAAAAAGAAGCTAAACAAACGTGCGGTATCCAAGCAAACATAACGCCTATTTTATTTGTCGGTAATATTCTTAAACAAAAAGGATTACTTGAGTTAGCAGGTGCGATGAAAGGTGTTGCGGATGAAATTACTAATGCGCACCTTTATCTTATTGGTGCCGAGAAGGATGAATCTTTTAAAAAAGAATTAGTGGCGCAGCTGACTGAGCTTGGTGTCGAGTCATCTGTGACGTTTCTTGGCGTGAAAACACAGCAAGATATTGCACAATGGATGAATGCAGCAGATTTATTTGTTCTTCCGTCCCATATTGAAGGGTTTGGCTTAGTGGCGCTAGAAGCCATGTCCTGCGGCACACCTGTTGTAGGGACAGCTGTTGGCGGCTTAAAATATTTACTTGCTGACGGAGCAGGAGAGCTAGTCGCTCCCAAAGATACAGATGCACTAAAAGAAGGATTAATTCGGATTCTTTCGTCTAACAGTGCGAAACATGATATGATAAATAAAAGCATAATGAGAGCAGAGGAAAACGACCAGGAACGAATGATCCAAAAGGTTATCGAAGTCTATTTTCCTACTGGAGGGTAGGATGAATGAACAAACGAAAAAAAGTAATATTTATTTCTTCTCTAGGCGGTCACTTAACACAGCTGCTACAGCTTAAACCGCTATTTGAAGAATTTGATTATCATATAATTACAGAAAAGTCGATTATCACGGAAGAACTAAGTAAAGAATATAAAATGTCCTTTCTTGTGTACGGGGCGCGTAACTATATGTTTAAGTATGTATTCAAGCTGACGTATAATTTTTTTAAATCGCTTTATTTATTTTTACGGGAAAAGCCTGATGTAGTAGTTACGACAGGGGCGCATACAGCTGTACCGATGTGTTATATCGCGAAGTTGTTTGGTAAAAAAGTAGTGTTCATTGAAAGCTTTGCTAAAACATCAACACCGACCATGTCGGGTAAGCTTGTCTATCCAATTGCCGATTTGTTTATTGTTCAGTGGGAAGGAATGAAAAAGCATTATCCTAAAGCAGTATATGGAGGTTCAATCTATTGATACTAGTAGTGCTCGGGACTCATGAACTCCCATTTAACCGATTATTGAAAGAAATAGACTCACAAATCGCAAAAGGAAATATAACGGAAAAAGTCATCGTACAGGTCGGGCATACACCGTATCGATCGAACACGATGGAATTTTTTCAATTCACCACCTATGATGACATGGCGAGGCTGTACGAGGAAGCGCGAATCATCATTACTCATGGTGGGACAGGCTCAATCACAATGGGCGTGAAGATGGGCAAAGTTCTCATTGCGGTTCCTAGATTGATTAAACATGGCGAGCATAACGATGATCACCAAATAGAAATTGTGAGACAGTTTACTGCAACCGGTCATATTTTATCATGGGATGGTGAAGCTGACTTTGCTGAACTTTTAAAACAAGCCGGCACTTTTTGCCCAAAACCATTCACAAGTGGTCGTAAACAAATTCTCTCTATTTTAAAAAATTACATTGAAAATGAAATTTAGATGTTTATCACCTGCTAAAATTGTCAATTTAAATATAAACTGTGTATAAAGAGCCTTAGTGCTCTTTTTTTTATACAATGGGGAGATAGTATGATGTCAGGCTTCGAGAAAACCTAATGTCTTGGATTAGAAAAAACCTAATGTTTGGATTCCAACGCGGCTCATTGTACAAAAATTATTGCAGATAGGCGCCATACACTTATGTTAATAATGAGAGGAGAGATTGTATGTCAAAGCTCAAATGGATCATGTTTGTCGGAGGAAACATTTTACTCTCCATTGTATCACTCTATATCGGGATTTACTTTTTAGTCGGACGCTTGTATGGAGACCAACCTCTTATGCACCCGATTATAGCTGTCCCTATTTGGTTAGCTTTATTTGGTTTGCTGAACTTCCTTCTCTTACGTGAAGAACAATTTAAACTGCGCCGCTGGCTAACAGCATTTTTCATTAATGCAGCAGTATTTGCCGTTATATATATCATTTTAAATGTGTAAAAGTAGAACCGTGGCACGGGTGGTGCGCACGGTTCTTTTTTTGGTGCAGAAGTGGTTGGAGAAGAAGTAGAGGGAGGATTTAAATTGTTGGATCGACCTGATGCTAGTCGTAATTTGGTGAATGAATAATCGGACAAGCGACAGCGTTTCGACACGCCACGGCGGATAAACGACAAGTTACGGCGGATAAATGGAAATTGTAACGCTGAAAGAGGAGTCGCGGCGGAAAATCGACACGCCACGGCGGATAAACGACAAACTGCGGCGGATATATATATTGTGGTGATAACCTAGTGGGAAGAAAAAAATGGATTTCGAGCGCAAATATGTCAACTTGGTGAACATCGACACAGAATGGTAGATATTCGACACCAAACCGGTAGATAATCGACACGCAACCGGTAGATAATCGACATCAAACAGGTAGAAATTCGACACGCAACCGGTAAAAATTCGACAACGAACCGGTAGAAATCACTTTTTAATACAAAAACTCTTTATCAAACTAAGTAACCCCACCTTAATACAATCTATTGCACTAGACATTAGGGGGATGCATGTATGATGTGCACTTTCTCCAACTCTTCTTCCTCATCTGCATTGAGTCCATCCTTAATCTACGTCTCAAGTCTTAGTGTAAATTAATGCTTAGGCTCATTCTTCTACCAGTATTTACCCTTTAAGATAAATAGTGGAGTTAGCGTTAAGTTGTCAATTCACACAGTCTCATATTGTGCCAGTCAGTTGGCTAAAAGCATCGCATTTTTTCGTTTAGTGACTTCTTACGGCAGCCTAGATCAGAGTAAAACCTAGCACTTACACATTTCATGACTCAATTCATTACTTTAGTCACTATGTCATATGGCTCTTTTTTGGATATAGTACAGAGGTGAGATTTTTACAAATATATCCTAGTTAATTTCCAAAAAATAGTTGACGTGCATAAGTGTAATGGTGTACTATCCAACTAGAACAGTAAAACGAGACTAAAGCTTAAACCAGAAAGACCATGCAACCCCCAAACTAAATACATCATGCAAACACATCATACAAAACAAATCAAGTAAACATACCAGTAAAGTAGGACAAAAAGAAAACAAATAATAAATTCAAATGTTTTACGAGGAGGAAGTATTGTGAAAAAACTAATCGTGCTTTTAGCAAGTAGCGCAATCCTACTATCTGCTTGCGGTCAGAAGGATGAAGCGGCATCGAAGGTGTCTGCTGAGGAAACGGTTGCACAGAAGGTAAAGGTTACAGAAGTGACAGCGATTCAATTAGGCAAAGAAACATATGTAGAGGCGGAACTCCTGCCATCTATTGAGGCGGTTGTTAATGCTGAGTTATCAGGAACAGTGATGGGAAAATTTTTCGATGTAGGTGAATCCGTCCAAAAGGGCGATATTCTTATTAAACTAGACAATGATGATGCGCAGCTAAACTATGAGATGGAAAGTTTGCAAAGTGAGCGAGCTAGCGTGCAATATAACAAATCCAAGGCAGAGCGTGAATTCGCGATAACCGCTGCTGAAAAGAATAAGCAGGAAAAAGAGATGGGGCTTAAGGATGCTGAAATAGCGGTAACGACTCAAGAAAAAGCAATTCAATCAGCTGAACTAGCTGTTCAACAAGCACAATCAGGTTTCAACACAGTTGACCGACTGTACAAAGCGAAGCTTCAGCTTCATGAATCAGGTGCCATTTCAAAAGAAGAGTTACTTCAAGCCGAAACGCAACGGAATGATGCACAAATCTCATTGCAGCTTGCCAAAGATCGACTTGAGCTTGAGAAGCTAGGCTTAGAGCAAGCGAAGCGTCAAGTTGAACGAGCAAAGATGGCACTTCAACTTGCAACAGACGACCTATCGAAAGCGAATGCTTCTTACGATGAACAGCTTTTAACTCTATCAAGCAGAGAGGCACAGGTTGCCAAAGACCGTGCTGCGCAATCGCTTGAAAAAATTCAAATTACAGCGCCGGTTGATGGGTTAGTTACAAACATAGACGTTATTGTTGGGGGAGCAATCTCACCAGGGCAACAATTAGCAAAAATTGAACAGCAAAACCCTCTTCACATCCGTGCGTATGTATCAGAATCTGATTTGCAAGCCGTACAGAACACAAAGAAAATGGGTGTATATTTACCAATACTAGATAAAAAGCTTTCAGCTAACGTGCTTTACATATCTCGCTCTTATGACAAAGCAAAAAGCGGATACGAAATTAAGTTAACTGTACCAAACGATGACTACAGTATTTTACCTGGTATGAGCGCACAATTATTAGTTGATGATTCAACGGCAAAGCAAGTTATGACCGTGCCGGTTAGCTCGGTTATTACAGAAGAAGGAAAATCTTACGTGTTTGTCATTGAAAACAACGTAGCAGAAAAACGCGAGGTCAAAGTAGGACGTAAAACGACAGAGCTAGTAGAAATTATGTCAGGTGTAAAAAAAGGTGAAAAAGTAGCTGTAGTAGGAACGGGATTATTAGAAGACGGAAGTAAGGTAGACATTCTAGATTAATATAAGGGGAGGGAGAAGCTGTGATAAAAGGCGTTCTCGAAAGAAAGGTTATCGTATTTTTAATAAGCTTTATCATTTTAATAGCAGGTAGCTTATCAGCATTAAGCTTACCTATCCGTATCAACCCAGCGGTAAATGCCCCTTATATTCAAGTGCAGGCTTCTGTTGATAATGAAATAGATATTGAGAAAATGGAAAAAGAAGTGGCGTTACCGTTAGAAAATTTTATTTTAAATGAACCAATTGTTAAAAACGTGTATGTAACTACAAACACGAAGAACGTATCAATCCAAGTGCTTGCGAGAGATTCAGCTAAGCAACAAGAGCTAGACCGTTTAATGCAGGATATTCAACAACGTCTAAACGTCCTATCTGTTGACCTTGATTACACAGATGTAAAGCAGTTTAAAGCAAGTGATATGGAACTTATGGTGCTAGCAATTGTACCAGAAGATATTACCGATGAAAAAACACGTAAAGAAATTGAAGATGTCATTGTTCCTGCGCTTAATAACGTCAAGGATATGAAGCGTGTGCAGCATTCGCTTCAATCATATGAAGAACGATATGTATTTGAGCTTAAAGATGAAAAAGTGAAGAGTCTACAAAAGGCATCGCAAATTGCGAATGAAGTGCAGCAAAGCTTCTCTTCACCGTTACTAGGTACCATTTCGTATGACGGGGATGATTTCCGTGTTAAAAGTGCACAAGAAATTAAAACGTATGAAGATGTAGTAAATTATAGACTTCAGGATGGTACGCCTTTACTAGATTTAGTAAATGTTAAAGTTGAAAGACAATCAGACTCAAATTTTAACAGAACAGAAGGAAAGCCATATTACGAAATAATTCCATATATTGTGGATACAGCGAGTGAAGTAAAGGTGTCAAAAGAGGTACGTACCGTATTAGAAGACCTTCACAATAACCGATTAACACAATGGGACTATTACTATATATGGGATTCATCTGAATTCATCGGGCAAGCGGTTAAAGAGTTAATCATTAACATTATGATAGGGGCCACTGTGGCAGCAACTGTATTGTTACTCGTGTTCCGTAACATTCGTACCGTACTCGTAATTGCCTTTAGTATTCCAATTTGTATTATGACTACGTTTATATCGATGAAGATGTTTAATTTTAGTATTAATATGATATCGCTTATGGGATTAGGGCTCGGTACGGGAATGATTGTTGACGCCTGTATCGTTGTGTTAGAAAACATTTTCAGAAAAATTCAAGCGGGTTACGATCGCCTTCAAGCTGTTACGGAAGGAACAAAAGAAGTTATTGCACCTGTTGTGTCATCTATTTTAACAACCGTTGCCGTATTCCTGCCAATTGGATTAGTCGAAGGTATGATTGGTGCGATGATCAAGCAGTTAGCTTTAACGGTGACAGTATCATTGCTTGCATCTTTAGTCGTTTCGATGACAGTTATACCAATTGCAAGCTATAGTTTTATTAAGCAAAAAGAGCAGTCGGAGAAAAAAGAAGGGCGCTTACTTAAAGCATTCGAGAAAACATTAGTATATGCACTAGATAGAAAGATTCGGACAATATCTATTTTCGTTGTGGCACTCATAGCTTCCGTTATGTTATTAGTAGCTGTTGTACCTAAAGGCTTCTTACCAAACGTAATGCCGCGTTTTTTACAAGTACAATATGAAATTGATGAAAATGTAAACTTTGAAACGAGCAAACAAATGCTAGAGTCAGTCGCTAGTAAAATAAAAGATATTGAGGGTGTTTCACAATTATTCTACTGGACAAATGAAGGAAGAAGTCATAGAGCTTCAATTTTCGTGCATTACCTACCTGTTGATGAAATGACCAGATCTGAAGACGATGTGAATGCAGAAGTGAAAAAAGTAATAGAGGAAAACATTCCTGCGCAATCTCTATACTTAAGCTCTGGGGTGTCTGATACGTCCAATCAAACATTACTTTCTATTAAAACAACGTCTATAGAGACGATGGTGCAAGCATTGCCTGTTGTAAAAGAACAATTAATGGCTGTGGACACTGTAACAGGTATTGAAACAAGTATGTCAGAAGAAACGAAACAATGGGTAATCGATTTTTCACAAGAGCAGCTTTCACACTATGGATTGTCAAGATCTGAAGTAGAGCAGTATGTCGCTTTAGTGTTGAACGGTATGAAAGATATTGAAATTAAAATTAACGGCCAAGATAGATACGCGAATATTCAATTCTCAGATGCGTATCGTGAAGCATCAGATGCTCTTTACAATATTCCGATTCGCGATGATATATTTATTAGTTTAGACGATGTTGCATCATTAACGACAGAGCAAACACAAGCAAATCGCTCGCGTACAGATGGAGAGTATGAAACAACGATTACAATTTACCATGATAAAGAAGATAAAAACACTGTTGTTTCTTCCATTAACGCATATTTAGCAGATTATAATAACCAAGAGGTTGACATTGGGTTTGCGGGACGTGAGCAAGACCAAGCAGAAGGCTTCCAAAGCTTGTTAACAGCTTTAGTCGTGTCAATGGCATCGGTGTTCTTAATTTTAACGATTCAATTTAATAAACTTCGCCAGCCATTCATCATTTTTGTATCACTTGCCTTTACAATAATAGGCGTATCAATCGGCTTCTTAGTAACGGGTAGAACATTTGATATGATGGCAATGATTGGAATTATTATGCTAGTCGGAATTGTCGTGAATAATGCGATTGTGCTTATTGATTTCATGAATAAACATCGTGATGAATTCCCAACTATTCGTGAAGCGGTTGTCGAAGCAGCCAAGGTCCGTGTGCGACCAATCTTTACAACAACGTTAACAACTGTCGGTGGATTAATTCCCATGTTAATTGGTGGATCGGAAACATCTGATTTCCAAACACCAATTGCAACGGCTGTTGTGTTCGGGTTACTATTTTCAACGTTTGTAAGTTTGTTATTTGTACCAATGATGTATGAACTCTTTGAAAAACCAAGAACTCGCCGCGCAAAACGTAAACGAAAGCAGAAGGAAGTAGAGGAAGAAGTAGTAGCGGTGTAAGTATGAGTCAAATAAACGGATGTCGTCCGGTCTGAAACGATGGAAGAAGTGACCGATCTCAACCATTAAGAATATAGGAAAATGAGGTGAATAACGTGAAAAGGATTATTACTAGTCTTTGTATCGTACTGCTTTTCATTGGCAGTACGATGCCAGGGGTAACGATAGCGGCAGAGTCGTCACAAGTGATCGCGATAACACTTGAAGATGCTGTAGAAAAAGCAATTGAGAGTGATGAAAATATTGCTATTCTTAACTACCAACTGAAGGTGTTTGAGCACCAAGTGAAAGATGCAGAAAATCAAGAGGACGATCTTGATGATAATGGTGTTGATGAAGATGAAGAAATAGATGATGATACGTTACTAGCGATGTGTGGGGTCCCTGATACGCCAGAATATATGCAATGTTTTATAACACAAGTAACAATTCAGGTACAACTACAGCAAATGTTCGGTGATCAGCAGAAGATGTCCGAGAAGCAGCGTAAAGAGTCACGTAAGCAAATTGTTCGTCAAATCGAGCAGCTTAATATTGAGACTGATAAATCAGAAATATCACTAGAAGAACTTAGAGCGGGCGTCAAGCTCATGGTTGCCTCTGAATATGTCAAAGTGCTAATGCTTGAAAAACAAACAGACATGTTGCAGCATCAATTTGAAATGGCAAAACAAGATCTTACTATTAAGCAGCTGCAATTTGAGTTAGGGTTAATTTCAGAGGATGTCCTTGATAAGGCAGTAGAAGCTAGAGATGATGCCATGAAAGCAGTTGAGGATAGCAAAGAGAACACAAGCTATGAGCTGTATAAGCTTGCGTTTACGTTAGATATTCCATCAACAGCAAAGCTTAAGCTAGATGATATTGAGATTCCAACTGATAAAGTTACAATGAAGGAAAGTCAAATAGATTCATTCGTAGAAAACACATTCAAAGTTCAAAAAGAAGTGAAAAATGTAGAATTAGCAAAATTTAATATGAAGAGAGTAACGCGTTCAGAAGAGCGTAAAGCAGAAGAGTATCGTGTGAAGATTGCTGAAGAGCAGTTAGCACAGCTTAAACAGTCTTTAGAAACAAAAATACAAGATACTTTTAAGCAAGCAGAGGATGCTTTCGAGGCTACTGAAGTAGCAGTTGCAGCATATGAGGATACTCAAGAGGATTATGACACTTTTGAACTACAATACGAGCTTGGTTTCATATCGAAACAACAACTAGATCAACTAAAAGCAACCGTATTACAAGCAGAAGTGAATGCAGCTGTTAAACAATATGAATACTTTCTAGCATATGAGCAATTAAAAGCGTTACAAGAAGGATACATTATGTAAATGCAACAAAATACGAAAAAATAAATCTAGCTACCAACTAAATTTTATTAAAAAAAGACCTACCAAATCGGTAGGTCTTTTAGTTGTGGATTTTGATACAAGTCTAGGTGGTTTTCATACCGTAATAGAGTAAGTTTAGTCGTAACGTAATGTATAGCATAATAATATCACAATGCTAGCAACTGCTATTATATACATAGTAAGTTGCTAGCATAGTGTCACAAAGAAATTTTAACAAAAAATTTACGATAATATGACGAATTGTTAACTTGACTTCCCATACGGCTTGTAAAAGGTTACGATATCATCTGATAGAACAAACACTTCACAAGTTAAAGTGGGGGGACTTATGGTAAAAGAATGGAACATGCTTCGTGTAGTGGCATGCTTGAGTGTTGTATTGTTACATAGTACGACACAAACGATATATGCAGTCGGCGCGCCTAAAATTATAAACTATGATTTATATAGAATACTATTATGCTACGCTACACCAACCTTTATTTTATTATCAATCGTTATTCTAGCAAATAAGTATCAAGAAGGTTTGCCACGCCATTTTTGGCCAAGCCGTCTGAAATGGATACTAGCACCTTATGTAGCATTTGGACTGATAGATTCTTTTGTTTTAAAAATAAAAAATCCGTACTACAATCTTGAAATAGGAATTATGCAGCATATATTTCAGGGTAAATTTGTCGGGTGGTTCATATTAGTCATTTTTCAATTTTACATTTTGTACTATATTGTGAATCGCTTCAAACTATCTATGACATATTTATTGCCGATCAGTATGGTCGTCATGTTTTCATACTTATATTTTTTAAAGCATATACCGCAACATCTAGTTCCGTATTCACATTATTTACGTCTGCCATTTATCGCATGGTTTGGTTATTTCACTGTAGGTTATCTAGTAGGAAAGCATTATAAAAAAATAGCAGCCATTCTTTTAAAATGGCGTGTCCTGACCGTTGTAGCTGTCCTCGTATCAGTTATTATCATCTATTTATCCTATAAATCAGGCTACGTTGTTATTCACTCAAGACGTCTAGATTTATTCTTTTTAGTTATTTCAAGTTCAGCGTTAGTTATCGCGTGGGGACAGTTAGTTCCAAACTATAAATGGATCACATTATTAAGTAATTACTCCTTTGGAATATATTTAATGCATTGGCAAATACAAACGTTTATAGCGCCATACACAGCACAGTGGTTTAGTCATACGAGCACAAGGGTAGTTAGTCTATTCACTGCATCTCTTGTACTCTCCTTAATTATTATAAAAATAATATCAACACTACCATTCGGATCCTATATAGTAGGCAATGTAAAAAGAAGCAAAAAAATTGTGATACATGAGAAAAAATCACTTGCAACGGGACAATAATCGACTTTTCACGACAAAACTTGTATAATGTCATTGTAAATGGAAGCATGGGGACGGTTCTCATGCATCCTTCATGACGGAGAGAGGAAGCATGAGAACCGTCCCCATGCTTCTTTAGCGGGGAGGAGCAAGAAAATGAAACGACTTTATTGTGGATTGAAATATTACTGGCATTTGTTTCGTTACAAGCGTATGTATGCGAAGCTGTCTACTATAAATGATGAACAAGCACAAAGTACTATACAACGACGAATTGACTATCATGAAAGACGAGCGTTGTCAGCGATGACACGTCAATAGAGGACCTCCTTCCATTCGGCTAGGGGTCCTTTTTGTTTATGGCCGTTAATCCATGCAGACCGTTCGTAAAACTAATTAAATTACAAAAATATTACAATTCTTGTCGATTACTGTATTTTTATCGCGAAATTTAGTATTATAAAGAATATTAGATTTATAGAGTAGGAGTTGTAGAGATTTTGAATAAAAATGATTCAATACAGAATGAATTTTTAAAGATTCTTCAATTTGCATATGAGCAAGGAATGGAAAAGACAAATATAACAGCTAATGAACTTGTTGAGCTATTAAAGATAAAGTTAGAAGAGCTTGTTGTAACTGATCAATAAACTAATTCCTCAATTTCTCAAGAGAGCAGTAGTCATAGAAACAATATCACTGTTTTCGGAGTAGTTAAGGAGTTTTATATCGTTCACTAGACAATAGCTTTTACAAACAATATAACGACGATCCATAAAGGGATACTCAGGCCAATGCCCCACATAATACCTATAAAAGGACGGTTTTCTTCCACAAGTCATGCACCTACTTTTACGATTGTTTATAAACAGTATATCCAGGTTAATCACATCATAATCGGTGCCGTGGGTGGAAGAAGAATGCGAACAAATGTCTAAACAAACGTTTGATTAGATGTTTGTTCGCATACATGTCGTTATGTCGTTAGAAAAAAAGTAGCTTCTCAATGGTATAGGAAAAATGTGCAAAATCAATGTGCATTACAATAATTGCATAACACTTCACCTCTCATAAAAAAGCCTTCCAGATTTGTGGTCTGGAAGGCTTTTTGTGCAGTGGTTATTTAAGTCCAACAACTATGCTGTTACTATTTTATTTTAGATTTCACGAGCTTCTGCAAAGTTGTTCATTAAATATGCAATCATAATGGCTAAATATATGCTAGCAGCTGGTGCAAAGAATATATGTCCTGCTGTATAGGCAATTCCTAGCGCTAATACAACACCGGATCCTATCAAAATGTTTTTCGTATTAAATAATTCAAGGAAATGTCGTAAGAACGTAACGAGTAACCATAAAGCAATTACAACATATGGCAATAAGAATAGTACAAAGCCTATTGAGCCAAATGAGTAAAATAAGTCATGGAAGTCGCGTTCTACAACCTTCGCTTCTTCTTCATAATTTCCTGCGTAGCCCATACCTAGAAGCTTTTGAGATGTTGGTGCTTCTGCATAGTATTCTTTATGCATCGCAAGGAATTTCTCACGACCACTTAGCATAATGTTCGTCATGCCTTCTTCACTGATATCATCTATTGCCACTTCATTTTCTTCTATTTTCTCTTTATCTACACCAACCCAGCCTAAGTGGACGTTTGTGTTAAAATACACAGGTGTATATTGTGAAATAGAGAAGAAAATGGCCAGTAAAACAGCGTTAATGACAATGCTATATTTTAGATGCTTTTGCTTTTTCCAGAAAAGCTCAATAATTGACATACCTAAACTTACGGCTAGTACAATCGCAATCGCACCCCAGCCAACCTTTGTGCCAAGAGCAAGAAGGGAAAACATGATCATCACAACAGGAATCCAATAATAACTCGTTTTCCAGCTCTTTGTGTTGCGTAGTGCATAGTACACAACGACAGGTAAGCAAATTGCCATAATGGCACCAAGCTCGTTCCCAGCAAAGAACCAACCTTGGTGGCCTTTCTTAATACTCTCGTAGCTTTTAATGCCAGTACCTGTAAGCGAGGCTATTATCATGACTGCACCAATAACAATCATGGAGTACGTAATATAATTTTGTAGCTTTATATCCCAATTTGCAGCTTTTTTACGTAATGCACGGAACGCGTAGTAGTAGCTAAAAAGTAAAATCGTCATGTATACAAGTTTTGCAATATTTTTACCTTCTGCAAATATACTCATTGGTTCTTTTACTAGGAAGTTATTTGCTAAGCTAATCGCAAAAAAGACAAATAAAATGCCTAAGTAAGAAAGAACTTGTAGCTTTGTTTTCTTATCATCCACTGTTAATAAGTAAAGCAACCCAAGTAGCATGATTGCAAACCGTATAAGAATACCTAGTGTTAAATCTTGTTTTAAAAGAAAAATGGATAAAGAAGTAAATAAGTCTAAAAGTGGCTGAAACAAAATAAATAGAAGTAAAAAGGTGTCAAACCTTGACTTCAGCAAGTCTGATATTTTATTTACCATGTTCAAAAAGTACCTCCATAACATTGTTTGCAATCTGAGAAGCAACATTATTATAATAGCATTTTCGACATATTTTTTCATTAAATGTTCATAAAATTTATATGAAAAAATTGGTAGAAAAAGAGAAAGCCCCCTTTGAAGAGAGCTTATGAATTTTGTGAAATTCGCTTTGCTGCTTCAAGTTTCTCGTACAGCTGCTCCAAAATGATTTTGTTAATCAACTCTTTGTCCGTAAGCATTTGCCTAACGTGGGGAGAAGGTACGAACGGAATAGAAATAGATATTTCGTTATTTTCAAACTCCACTTCATTAACTTGTTGTTGTAGCTTTTGTATGTAGGATTCTAGGTGTTTTGATGTCATTGTAATCCCGCCTATTTTTTAATGTTCACATGCAAAGACGATGTTAGCTTGCTTTCTTGCTTGCTCTGTAATAGAAAGAACATCGCGACTAACCGTTTGCCAATAAGTATATGCCTCGTGATCCTGTTCCGTAATAATACGAACGAATTCATTAATTTCGTACACCATGTCATTACTATGCTGCGGCTCAGCTAGCTCAGTGGTTGGATTCCCTTTTCTATCTTGCCATGAGATACTTGAAATTGGTGCGACGTGGTCAAGTGTGATTGTTCCATTCTCGCCTTGAATCTCATTGGCTAAATAGGAGTCCGTTATTTTAGAATATAAAATTGTACAAATATGCGTATCATACGTTAACACGATAGTTCCGCTACCATCGATGCCGTTTTTTAATAAAACCGGATGAAAATGTATGCTGGTTGGTGGTCCGTATAAATAGACAGCAAGCGAAATAGGATACACACCGAGGTCCACTAGCGCGCCACCGGAGAAAGCAGGACTAAAAATATTTGGCTCTTGTCCTGCAAGAAGTGCATCGTAGCGTGATGAGTATTTTTGATAGTGAAACAATGAGCTGCGAATTGCTCCGGCGTTGTTTAATGTACTTTTTAATATTTTACTGTTTGGAGCGTGTAGGTTACGGAACGCTTCGAACACATACACTCCATATTCTTTAGCAAGGACCATGATTTCATCCCACTCAGCTACGTTCGAAAAACTTGGTTTTTCACATATGATGTGTTTTTTTTGTTTAATAAATAGCTTAGCCTGCTCAAAATGAAGTGAGTTGGGAGAAGCAAGATACACGGCGTCTATATCCGAACTCATAGCCATCGTTTCTAAATCTGTAAAAGTAATAGATATGTTATGTTTTTGAGCGAACGCTTCTGCCTTTTCTTGTGACCTTGAATACACACTTGTAACAGTAGCAGCATTTGTTTGTGTGCTAGCACCTATAAATTTTTCTGTAATAGAACTTGTCCCAACCGTTCCTATTCTCATATTGATCCACTCCTAATCTAACTTGTTGTTTCTTTCTCCTTAATACGATCCCTTTCTTCAGTAAAGAGTAAAAAAGCAATCAATGAAAAATGGGTGGGGGATTATCTAATGGTGCAAGTTTTAAGGATACATGCAGCTCCCCAGATGTATTCACTCCACCATAAAACACCCGCGTTTCATCGGGAATATGTAAGCTATGTAATCTTTGTAAAAGCCATGCCTTGTCTTTGTTTATTAATTGTAGCACATCGTATTGTATTTCACCGTCAAGAATGACTGGTACTTCATAGTTACCAGGGTACCTTGCCATCTTCATATCTTCTCTCGTAACAGACTCCTTCTCGCTATATTGCCGTACTGATATGTCACCGTTTGCTTCAATGATGGCCAATTCAACATTTTTCACGTTAAAAATATCCTTTGCCCGGAGCATCGATAAAATATTATCAATGGAATATGAAATCTTCCTCATGTTTTTTAATAAAAATTGTCCGTTATATATAACGATGGTTGGTTCAAATGTTAGCTTATTGCCAATACGGCGGTATTTTAATTTGAAAAATATGATTACTTTTTGAAGCAATGCAATAAGAACCATGGCAATGATGGTATGGACGTGCTCGATCTTTGGGTCTGCAATATCAGCCCCAACAACGGCACCTATGACTAGTATGACAAGGTAGTCAAAGACAGGGAGCTGCCCAATGGACCGTTTGCCCATAAATAATGTAAGAATAAGCAGAAGTGGTAATATCGTTACAATCCGTCCCGTTACAATGATGGCATCTTGTAGCATAATGTCCTCCTGTATAAGTTTTAGCAGTGACGCGCTGAGAATTCAAAAATACGCATTAATTACTAGAGTAATCTATGTTGCTTAACCATTATTAACGAACACGCCTTATAATCCTATGTAAAAAATCCAGAAAGTGAGATATAACTGCGAAATACGCATAAACACTGGAAATTCACGCATAAACACCAAAAGTTCACGCATAAACACCAAAAATTTACGCATAAACACCAAAAACTCACGCATAAACATCAAAAACTCACGCATAAACATCAAAAACTCCGAATCTAAATTAAATCGTATGTTATTATCCAAATGCAAGGGAAGATAGAGTGATTGGAAATATATATGTCCCGCATCTTGTAGCCGAAATCCGACAATGACGTATCGTTCTCCGGCTTTAATGTGTATGTTTCTCTCTTAAAATGTGTCGTGACATTAAAAAAGTAAACGGAATAGCTATAAAAGTAGCGAGCAGAGGAGCTATTTTTTCATTAACCTTGAAAAGCTCCACTAAGAAGTACATGCCTCCTGTAGAAATAAGAATATTGACGACGTTCGTTACCGGAAACTGGATAAATTTCATCAAAGTCGGCTGAGTTCTGTACGTGAAATATGTATGTAAAAAAAACGACCCCACCATGCTAATTAAAAACGAAAGTACATGTGCGACCACATAGTGCCATCCCGTTATGAACACCAAATATAAAATATAGTAAAAGAACGTGTTAATTATCCCGACGATGATAAAGCGTATTGCTTCCTTGGATATCGTAATAATTCCTTCCGAGATCAAAATAATTCCGACACCTTTCCACATTGTTACTATTAGCATTGCCAAAACGAACCCTATCATGTGAAAGCAAGTTTCAAAAATTGACACAAATACACGATTGCTATAATTACCATCGCAAAAACATTTGTGAGCGATGTCGAACATTGTTATAATAGGAAAGAATTTAATAGGGACGCCTTATCACCAGATGAGGTAGAGGTGCAAGCAAAAAGAGTCGCACATGTGAGGATGACAACAATGATCATGTGTAAAAGGTTTGTTTGCCGAAGTATGTATATTAGTTGAAAGTATACGTACTGGTATTACCTTGAACAAGGGTAATACTGTCATAGAGCTAATTGTCTCTATGGAGAGCTACTGATCGTGGAAATAACACATTACTAGGTAATGGCAGGTTATTTTCCTGCTGTTGCCTTTTTATGTTCTCACGAAACTTACATTCCTCTGATTCCCTTTATTAAAACTTAATTTAGGAGGATTTCATTTATATGGAAAATACAATTTTCTCGTTAATCCCGCCGTTAGTGGCGATATTCATGGTGGTATTGACACGTCGCGTTTTATTGTCACTTGGTTTAGGTATTCTATCAGCAGCTTTACTTTTAGCTGATTTCTCGATTCCGGCTACCTTAACAAAAATATGGTCAAGCTTTGCGGTCATTTTTGTCGACGGTGGAGAGCTAAATACGTGGTACGTTTATATAATTTTATTTTTATTATTGCTAGGCGTCATGACAGCCATCGTGAATTTAGCAGGAGGAAGTCGTGCTTTTGGAAACTGGGCGATGCAGCGTGTGAAGACGCGCGCAGGCGCTAGTGTGATTACAGCGTTTCTTGGTATTGTTATTTTTATAGATGATTATTTTAATAGCTTAGCAGTTGGTCAAGTGAGTCGTCCGTTAACAGATCGTCATCGAATTTCTCGTGCGAAGCTAGCTTATTTTATTGATTCAACAGCAGCACCAATTTGTGTAGTTGCGCCTGTATCAAGCTGGGGTGCCTACATCATTGCGACGATCGGTGGTATTTTAGTGGCACATGGTATGACAGACGTGAGTGCTTTTTCTGCATTCATGCAAATGGTACCGATGAATTTTTATGTGTTTACAGCTCTTATTATGGTGTTTGCTGTAGCATTGTTTGATTTAAATATTGGTAGTATGAAGGTTCATGAAGAACGTGCATTAGTAAAAGGACAAATGACTGACCCTAATCGTGGTGCAGTTCCTGGTGAATTAAAATCCGAGCTTCCATCAAGTACTAAAGGCACAGTGGGGGATTTAATTTGGCCAATCGTCGCTTTATTAGTGGGGACAGTGGGTGCGATGCTTTGGACAGGTAGCCAAGCTACGGAAGGTACTGTCACGATACTAGCTATTTTTGAAAATACAGATGTGGCCGCTTCGTTATTATATGGTGGGTTAACTGGCGTAGTCGTTTCGCTTCTTTCATATGTCAAGCAACGCCCAGCAGCTGCGCTTGTAGGAAAAGGTATTTGGGAAGGAATTCGCTCCATGCTGCCTGCTATTTATATTTTGATTTTAGCGTGGATGATTGTGAGCTTAATTGGTGAGTTACAAACAGGAACGTATTTAGCGGGTCTTGTAGAAGATAGCAACATGAACATTGCTTTCTTGCCTGTTATACTATTTTTGATTTCTGGATTTATGGCTTTTGCAACAGGAACATCATGGGGCACGTTCGGTTTAATGCTCCCAATCGCCGGAGACATTATGGCTGTTACAGCACCTGAGTTAATGTTACCTGCTTTAGCGGCTGTTCTTGCAGGTGCCGTGTTTGGGGACCATTGTTCACCTATTTCTGACACGACGATCCTGTCGTCTACAGGAGCGGGCGCGCACCACATCGATCACGTATTAACGCAGCTTCCATACACACTGGTAGCGGCTGGAACAGCGGCAATTGGCTACATTGTGTTAGGGTTTACGGGTAGTACAGTTTTAGGTTTTATCACAGCAGTAGGTCTATTACTCGTAGCTATCTTCTTTTTTAAAAAATCATCAGTAGCAGCTACGGCTCGTGAGTTAGTGAGTGAGTAATTGAGGAAAGAGTCGACTATGGCAGTTGGCTCTTTTTTTTCATCTTGCTGATAAAGCCATCTATAAAAAAAGTAGTCCGGTATATATAATAAAATCGAGGTGTAGCGAACATGAATATTTTTCAAAAAAGGATTACGTGGGCGAGTCTAGCGATCTTATGGTGCATAATTATTTATTTGTTTACGGAAATGCCGCAGTTCACAGGCTCATCGACAAAAGGCTTTCTTGAGCAGCTTATCCCTTTTCCGGAAGTACTTAACTTTATTAATTTTGTAATACGTAAATTAGCACATTTCACTGTGTTTGGAGTGCTTGCTGTTTTAGTATGGAAAACAGTAGAAGGTTGGCGTTATTCTTACTTAATAGCGTGGGTCACCGCAACTTTGTACGGAGCCTTCGATGAATATCATCAGAGTCTTGTACCGAATAGAACACCATCTTTTAAAGACGTTATGATAGACTCGTTCGGTGCGTTTGTGTTTCTTGGGTGTTTATTTCTTTATGTAATTTATAAAAAGCGAAAAAAGCAAGTAAGCAGCAGCTCTAGCCTGTAACGGTTACGGGCTGTTTTTTACTATTACAGGAATGTTCATTTCTATAAAAGGCTTTTCTGTGATGAATAATAAACCGAGTAGAAGAGGTAAAATAAAAGTTGCTAATATAATAAGAGAGTTTTTTGACAGCATATGACTAGCATGAATCTTATAGCGCCACATTGTTAAAAGAAACACTATCAAAAGTCCACATGTAATCCCAAGAAGGTTTGCACATGCATCTAGAAATTCAGCTGAACGTGATTCTAATTTATAATGCCGATATTCCTCAATGATACTTATAAAGGACAACATGAACCATACGCGTGCTAGTAAAAGCCGTGGAATTTCTCTGTCAGAGACTAAAAATATAACCAAACCAACGGCTGTGCTAAAAAAGCCCCAAGCAAAAAAATGCATTATCTTATCAGGGCCAAAGATTATATCAATATTAAAACGAATCATGACCACCACACCATCCTTACTGTGAGTATCGACAGCAAGTTAGAAAAACAAACACCACCTTACATATTATAGAAAAATAATAGTGCGATTTCCCTATATACATTGGGTAAATATTCCCTTAATGTAAAAAAGTAAGAACTCACATAAAAGAATAATTCGCACAAAACCGTTCGAAAAGGGCAAAATCATTGAAAAATGATGACGCAAAGCTTCAGGGGCTAAGGTCTGTATTTCTATGAGACTATGCTAGCCAGCTGCCGAATATAAGAACCTTTTAGCGGTGTAAAGTGTATACCGAAGAGGGGCTGTATTAAGAGTAGCTGTTTGTTATAGAGAAGCATGCTATCAAGAAAAATAAAAGAGAACCTCTCATTGGGGTTCTCTATTTTTATCCAAGCTTTTTCAGTTTGCTATTAAAAAACTTAATAAATACGCGATCATGTCCTTTGTAAAACTTAAATCCGAGTAAACTTAGTGGTGTCCATATCTCCTTTAATTGTAGTAAAGGCATTAGGTTTCCTCCTGTAAAATCACTATATTTATAGTCTACAAAGATTAAATGGTAAAAACAAACAAATACGTTAGACAAATGTTGCAGTTATAGTAGGACAAAGGTACTTGTTCTCCTCACTTTAACTTGCGAAATATGTCAAAATATATTACTTTTTACGTGTTTTTGATGAATGAAAGAGGATAGTCGCATAAACCGTCGAATGCTTCTAAAAAAGAAAAAGAAACAGAGAGGTACCAGTTGAATGAATAATTCAATGAAGTCTACGTTACTCCAAGAAGAAAAACGAGCAGTCGTTTTATATTTAATAGCTTTTTATTTCGTTTTTGCATTATATGACTTTGTGTATTATTTTCTCGTTCATAAGTATGTGTGGGGGAATACTCCTAAGTTGCCTGGTGGGAAGTTATATCTTCTTGTATACGCCGCAATAGCTATTTTAATACCAATTGCGATTTATCTTTTTAAAACCGGGCGTGTCTTTATAATCAAGTATATCTATTTTTATACTTACATTGCATTCAGTTTTACATCTGATATTTATATCTATTTAACTACTGATGCATCATATTCTTCAGGCAATGCTGTTGAACTTATTATAGTTTTATTTGCTCCAATTTTTGTTGATAAAGTTTATTATCGTGTTGTTGCATATGGATTGGTCATCAAATATGCTTTCATTGGGTATATCATACAGGACGCTACGGTTATTTTACCTATCGTATTATATACGGCTTTAGGAATAGTTTCGTACATAATACTCAATAGATTCTTTGGATATGTAACAGCTATAAAAAAATCATATGATACGATGCTTGAGGGTATGGTTAAAGGTATTATTACTACGCTTGAACTTAAAGATCCGTATACACGGGGACATAGTGAACGTGTAGCAGAATATGCTCAAATTTTAGCCGCTGAGCTAAGTGAGTTTACAGGAGAACAGCTGAAAACCTTTAAATATAGCTGTTTATTACATGATATAGGAAAGATATATATTCATGATGACATTTTAAGAAAACCTAGTTCTCTAACTGATGAAGAGTATGATGAAATCAAAAAGCACACAACGGTAGGAGCAGATGCTGTTATGAAGATCGAGGGATTTGAAGATCATGTACCTATCGTAAAATATCACCATGAACGATGGGATGGGAAAGGATATCCAGACGGTGTTCGTGGAGAGGATATTCCGGTGTTAGCTAGGGTAACTGCTATTGCCGATGCATTTGATGCAATGACTTCTAATAGAGCTTACCGAAATGCACTGTCGTTTGAAGAGGCACATCGTAGACTTATTAATGGAAGTGGCACACAATTTGATCCTCACCTTGTAACTTACATTGATAAAGTTATTCCTAAATGGAGAGAAGTCTATAAATCTTATAATAGCTATGAAATTTAAAAATCATAGAATCATAAGTATAGGAGGTGTCAGAATGAAAATTAGAAAGTTAAACAAAGTGAAGGTTACTTGCTGGTGGTGCATATTCTTACCAGGTGGCGGTAAGCCTTAAAGAGAAGTGGGTTATCCTGACAAAGGGTAACCTGTTTTAATTTGTGGAGGGATTTATATGGAGCTGCATAAACAACTAAAGTTAGTACCACTTAAAATATCAGAGGATCAAAACGGTAGTTATATTGTAAAAGACATAGAGAAAAACGAGTACTATGAGATGCCTAAACTCTGTGTTGACGCTATAAGATTGCTAGAAGCAGGTACTAGCATTGATGAGGTTGAGACGATTTTAATCAGGGAATACCCTAATGAAGATATAAATATGACTGAGTTCACACAGCAGCTGATAGATTTAGAGCTTGTGGCCAATATGAGCGGTAAAGAATTGCAAAGCTCCACGAAAAAAGTAAAATCTGTTAAAGATTCATTTGCATGGATTACTCCTAGATTCGCTAAACTATTTTTTAATAAAAAGATGATGAATTTGTATATGGTGCTAGCCATATTCAATGTTGCGTTCTTTCTATTCAAATCAAATGCAGTTCCACAATATAAAGATATCTTTATTACTCCGTATATGTTCCTGAATACATTAATGTGGATAGTGCTCACTTTTTTTACGATACTTATTCACGAAATGGGGCATGTGTTAGCAGCGCGGGCAAAAGGTTTACCAACTCATCTTTCTATTAGCAACCGATTGTTTTTAGTAGTTGTGGAAACAGATTTAACTGCTGCTTGGGAGCTTCAACCAAAGGAACGGTCTCGATTATACTTGGCGGGTTTGTGTTTTGATCAACTTGTTTTAAGCTTAGGGATCATGGGACAGCTCTACTTTCAAGAATCATCCTTACTGTTTGCTTTGTCAAGGTTGTTAGTGCTAGATGCAATGATTCGGATTTTGTATCAGACAGCAGTTTTTCTCAAAACGGACTTATATTACGTTATTGAAAATAGGACAGGGTGTTACAATCTACAAGAACGCAGTATGGCATTGCTCCGAAACAAAGGTAATCAAACAGACGAACCAGGATGGCTTAAATATTTTGGGCTTTTAAACATGAGCGGTGTTTTCGTCGTAATCGGACTTGGTATCTTTTATTTTATTCCACAAATTTATTTTAGCCTGCAACAGTATGCAATTCCTAATCTCGCAAAAGGTTCATTTTACTTTTGGGATGGGGTGGTCTTTATTGGACAGTTAATACTGTTTGTAGTATTTCTTATAGTTGCGCTTGTTACTAACAGAATATTTAAGAAAGTTTAACAAAAACTATGTTGACAGATAGCTAGACTTCATCAATGATAAGAAGGTGCAAATATCTAGGAGGATGGCAGCATGAAACGAATGATAGTTTTTTTTATTATTTTATTGATAACAGCATGTGGGAGTAGTGAATGGAAAGCTACATCAGCTTTTTTTGTTCAAGAAGGTGACCATTACATCTCTCTTATCGGGCCGAAGAGTAAATTAGGCTTAAAGATTGACGAGCCTTTTATGAAAAATAAAGATGTACAAACGGCTTGGTATTTGTGGGATGCTGAAGGTGAATATATCACTATTAAGGCAACACACAAAGAAACAGATAGAGAAGCTATTGTTATAGAAAGTGCTACTTTACAAAGTACGAAACAGTTTGGAGCGAATAGAGTGTATACCGCTCCGATGACATTTGAGGAATCGGGTAAGTGGCGCATTGATATATTAACTGATAACGAATTGTTTGCATCAATAGTGGTGGAGGTCCAATAGTGAAATGACTACAGGGGGTGGCAGCGTGTCAGACATAATAGTATGCAAAAATATTATCTACAAAGCGGGACATGAAACGATTCTTGAAATAGATTCCTTTTCAGCTAAGCAAGGTGAACAAATTGTTTTAATGGGACCGAGTGGATCGGGTAAAACGACCTTTTTAAAACTCTTGTCGGGCTTGCTACAACCAACAACAGGTAACGTGAATGTTTGTAATGAACCACTGCATGAGCAAGGTGATGCTGAGAGGTTAAAGTTTAGAGCGGAAAAGATTGGAATGGTCTTTCAAGAGTTTAGGCTTTTTCCTTTCATGACGGCGCTAGATAATGTATTAGTGCAGCAGCTAACACGTTCAAAACAACAAGCAAATATCGATAAATCTAAAGCGACTGAACTGTTGATAAATATGGGATTAGAAAATCGAATACATCACAAAGTAGGTGTTTTATCAAGAGGACAGCAGCAGCGTGTGGCCATAGCTCGGGCTCTTATTCATGAGCCTTCTGTTCTTTTAGTAGATGAACCAACGAGCAACCTAGATGTGAGAACTGGTTTAAATATGATGAGTCTTTTACAAGATTATAGCTCAAAAACAAATGCGACCTTAATTACAGTTACGCATGATACGCACATAGCCGACCGTTTTGAAAAACAAATGAAGATGGAACATATTAATAAAGTATATCAACAAGCAATAGCAGAGGTATCACAATGAATCTATTAAAGTTTACGTTATTGAGCCTGAAAGGGCGCGCTTTATCAACTGTATTTACTATTATTGCGATAGCATTGGCAGTGACGTTAACGTTTACCGTCATTCTTGTGTCAACGGGTATTGAAGAAGGAGTAAAAAAACAAGCCGGAGCTTTTGACCTTGTTGTCGGGGCAGAGGGCAGCCCTACTCAGCTTGTGTTAAATAGTATTCTATTTCTTGATACGCCGATAGCTAATATCCCTTATAGTTCGTATGAGGAGTTGCAAAAGGATGAACGGGTTTTAAAGGTGGTACCGTTAGCTCTTGGTGATTATTTTTACGGACAGCCTATTGTCGGTACAACGACGGATTATTTTCTTCCATTTCGCGAAGGACTGCCAGAGAGATTCACCTTGCAGCAAGGCGAGTGGTTTTCGAAAGTGGGCGATGCTGTTCTTGGCTCTTATGTAGCAAGTGCGGCAAGTATGAAAATAGGTGACACATTTTTCGGGAATCATGGTATTGCAGATGATACACATGAGTCACTCGAATATCGTGTTGTTGGGATACTAGAGCCAACTGGAACGGCAGATGACAAAGCAGTATTCACAAAGGTTGATAGTGTGTGGGCTGTACACGGTCATGCTGCTAATGGGGAAGAATCTTATACGGATGAAGAGGATTCACATGTAGATGGGGAAGAATCCCACTCGGAGGAAGAATCGCATGTTACCAAATCAGAGCATGCAACTGAAGAAGAGGTGCATTCGGATGAAGAGGATTCCAAATCGCTACAACAAGAATCTCATTCCGAGGAAAAGGATTCACATACAGAGCAAGAGGAATCTCATACGGATGAAGAGGATGCGCATCCAGAACAAGAGAAATCTCATGTAGGTGCAGACGACGCACATCAATGGGGCGATGAACATGATGAGGAACTACAAATTACAGCGTTACTTGTAAAACCACAATCTCTCGGATTTGTTCCTAGTTTGAAAGAAGAACTGGATAATGTTTCAGGTGTACAAGCTGTGTACCCTGTGAGAATCTTTAGGCAAGTGTTATCAACCTTTTCGTATGGGCAACAAATTGCGCTTATTCTAGCGAGTTCATCCATTGTGTTAGCGGCTTTATTTATTTTATTTACCGTATTAGGCTCTATAGTACAGAGAAAAGAAGAGTTAGCTATTTTAAAAGCAATAGGTGTATCACGACATAAGTTACTTTTGCAATTATTATATGAAGCTGCTTTTATAACAATAATGGGAATTGGAGTAGGATTCTTGATCGCCTTAGGTGCATTTTATTTTATACAAAAAGTAAGTGCTTCGTATGCAGGAATTCTTCTACCAGATGTGACGATAACATGGGAGTTTTTAAAATATGCTCTTTACATGCTGTTAGGTGCTATGACTGTTTCAATTCTACCAGCATTACCAAACTATCTACAGAGGAAGGGGTAAGTCATGAAATATATAGTGACTCTATGTATGGCTGTTTTGCTGTTAACAGGGTGTGGGCAGGAAAGTACCACACAGCCTGCTGCTACACAAGCAGAACCGGAGACATCTGAAAATACTAGTCAGAAACTGATAGAAATAACATTTGATCAATTTTTTACAAAATCAACGACAGGTGATGGACAAATTACGGATGAAATGCTTGCTTTAAACGGGAAAAAAGTTGGGATAAAAGGCTACATGACAGAGCTTACTCCCATTGATAACCGTTTTATTTACTTAGTTCCAACAGCTGGAGCAGCTTGTCCGTTTTGTTCGGCAGATAATCCGAAGTATTTAGAAGCAATAGCAGTATATCCACCAGATGGGAAGACAATGGAGTTTACGCAGGATGGAATATGGGCATATGGTACGCTTGAAGTAGGAGAAGAAATAGATGAAGCGACGGGATTAATTAGTATGTTTCGCTTACAAGCAGATTCGATTGAGTTATTTCAACCGAGATAATATGAAAGGGAGCAAGGTGCTGAAAATAACACCTTGCTCCATTTTTATGTTGACCATAGAGATTGCTGTTTATCTGACTACAGCTGAAACACTCTTTCAACGACCCAATACGCGCCAATTAATATGATTGCAGCAGAACCGTATTGGACATATTTTGTGTACTTAGCTAGCTTTTGTACTCTTGTTAAAATTGGGATAAGAATGGCAACTAACGCGATTTGAATAACTTCAATACCAAGATTGAAGCTTAATAGTGATGCTACTAAATGGCTTTTTGGAATGGTCATCTCAGATAACAGACCTGCAAACCCCAACCCATGTATTAATCCAAACGCAAAGGTTAATCCCCAGCGGTTCTTCACTTCTTTTCTGAAAATATTCTCAATTGCTACATAACAGATACTGAGGGCTATAACAGACTCAACAAAACGTCCTGGTAGTACGAATATATTTAAATATCCTAGTGTTAGTGTAATGCTGTGTGCAACTGTAAAAGAAGTCACAACCATAACTAGTTGCTTAAAAGTTTGTCTTGCTAGAAGTAAAGCAAATAAGAACAATAGATGGTCGTAGCCTGTAATTATGTGCTCCATTCCTAACACAAAAAATTGCCACCATGGGTTCCCTGACACTTGAACCTCTTCCCCTGCGGCTGTTGCTAATTCTACGTTTAGCTCACGGTTATCGCCTTTAAAAAGAAATTCATTAGTAGAATCCCCTTGTTTAATGGATAGAAAATGCGTATATGTTGTGTTGTCCTTTGAATCTTTGTAAAAGTTATCAACAATAGTAATTGTTTCAGATGCATCACTCACTGGGAATGTAAATGAACTTGTTAATACTGTTAAATCATTTTTAGGCTCTAACATCATGTTGGTAATACTCAGACGCTGTGTCATGCCGTTGACTTGGATAGTGAGGTTTCGTCCTATCCATTCGTTAATTGCAGACGTAGCGGACGACACTTCTTCTGTTGATAGCTTCCCATCATTGTTTTGGTCTAAATTTACAGATTCAATAACAGATAATTCATCTATTGAAAATGTGAAGCTAGCTTCATTTTCAGTAATTTCTAAAGTCCCAAAACTAGCACTAAGAGCATGAGCTGATACTGAATAGCTTGTGAATACAGTAGTTAGTAGAATAATAATTAAGGCTATATATGTATTCATGGCAAATAGTTTTTTCACTAGTAATACACCCCTATGTTTTTTTCTTTTAAAGAACAGTTTTAATAGTACCGTAAATAGTTTAACTGATTTCGACATTAATGTTAATTCATTGTAAAAAAAATTGACGAAAAATTTTACATTTATTATATATTTAGTTAATTGATATATGTTAGATTAATATTGGTGGGGATTCCTATTTTCCCATTAGTAAATAGGAATACGTTCCTGAAATAATATTTTTTATTATAAAAAGGGGGAAAAGAACTTGAGTAGATTTTTACGAAAAAATCGCAAATGGGTCTCAATAGCTATGATAGCTATGCTATTAATTAGCTTATTGCCTATGCAACCATTTACAGCAAATGCGGCTGCAACAGATTTGTTCATTTCGGAACATATTGAAGGCGGTAGCTATAACAAAGCTATTGAGATTTATAATGGGACGGGTAGTACAGTTGATTTATCAAATTATTCTGTAGAGCTTTATTCAAATGGGGATACAGCTCCTAAAACAACACTGGCTTTATCAGGGGATTTAGCGGATGGTGATGTAATAGTTATTGCTCATCCGAGTGCTAATGCTGATATTTTAGCGCTTGCTGCCTATCAAGATTTAGTTGCGAATTTCAATGGAGATGATGCGGTTGTCTTGAAAAAAGGTATAGACAATATTGATATTGTTGGTACTGTTGGACAAGCAATTCAAAACACGAAAGACGTAACACTGATTCGTAAAAACTCAGTCACAGCAGGTAGTTTGACTTTTGACTTAAATGATTGGGTACAAGAATCAAAAGATACTATCTCTAACCTAGGCTCTCACACTATGGATACATCAGGTACAGTAATCGATGATGTATACGGTGGAGATGATTCAGTAATAGACGATGTGTATGGAGATTCAGGTTCAGATGATACAGCTGAACCAGCTTTAATACCTATTGCTGACGCTAGAGCTGCAGACCTTGGTACAGAGGTAGCTGTAGAAGGTGTTGTAACTTCAACAGGTACAATTTTTATCCAAGATGAGACAGCTGGTATTAATTTATATAACCAAACCGATTCAGTTGCTTTTACAGAAGGAGATCTAGTAAAAGTAATTGGGACTACAGCAGAATATAATGGTTTAAGAGAAATCAAAGATTTTACAGTTGAAGTTATTTCAAGTGGTAATACACTACCAACTCCTCAAGTGGTTATGATTACTAACGTAAACGAGGATGTTGAAGGAGAGCTTATAAAGCTTGAAAATGTAACAATAGGTACTATTGATACGGGTGGTAACACGTCTTTAACAGATGTTGATGGCAATACGATTAACATCCGTAAAGTACCAGCTTTAACAGATATACAAGAAGGTAACAATGTAGATGTGATTGCAATTGTTTCAGAATATAAAGGTACATATCAATTACATGTAAGGCAAGCTTCTGATGTGACTTTAGCAGAGCCTATTGACTACATCACTATTGCAGAAGCGCGTACTAAAGCTGAAGATGAGACAGTAACTGTTCGTGGTATTGTAACATCAGCTTCAGGCAATATTTATATTCAAGATACAACGGCAGGTATTAACTTATACGGTCAGTCTGATGATGTTGAATTAAAAGAGGGAGACCTTGTTAAGGTAACCGGTATTATCGACGACTATAATGGACTGCTTGAAATCAAAAATTTCACAGTAGATAATGTTGTGTCAGAAGGAAATGTTTTACCAACACCTCAAACTGTAACAATTGATCAAATTGGCGAAACAGTTGAAGGTGAATTAATTAAACTTGAGAATGTGACTATAGGTGCAATTAATCCAAGCGGTAATACGTCACTTACAGATAGTAACAATCAATCTATCAATATCCGTAAAGTGCCGACTTTAACTAATATTTTGGAAGGCGACCTTGTAAACGTAGTAGCAATTGTTTCTCAATATAAGGAAACTTATCAGTTGTTCGTTAGAAAAGCTGATGATGTAGCAGCATTTGCAGGTCCTATTCAAGATCCTACTGTGACAGCTATTGAAGATGCTAAAGCACTTGCGAAAGGTGCTGATGTAACACTTCAAGGTGTTGTTACACATGCTGAAAGAGACACAATTATGTATATCCAAGATGAAACAGCGGGTATACAAATTAACACAAATGGTCAAAACGTTGATTTAACAGCTTACATTGAAGGTGACGAAGTAAAGCTTGTTGGAAAAATGGATCTTTATAATGGTGAAATTCAAGTTAAAGTGGAAGCAGTAGAGAACATTACGAAGTTAGGAACAAAGGCTGTTCCAGCTCCTGTTGTTATCACGCTTGATCAATTAGACGCTAACCAAGGTAAATTGGTTACAGTTGAAATGGTTAAAATCACAGATACTTCAAGTCAATATAGCTTCAAAATTGAAGATTCTGCTAAACGCTCAACATCTTTATACATTGCTAAAGCAGATGATTTTAATGCAACTGATTATACTGTAGGCGAGTACTACAAAATAACAGGTATCGCGGCAGCGTACAATTCACCACAGCTTAAATTACGTAACGGTGTTGACATGGTAAAACAAGCAGCTCCTGAAACGGCTAAACTACCAATTGTCTACAATGTAAAGCCTGCTAAAATGGCAGCTGTGACAGAAACTTTACCGACTATCTCAGGTGAAATTGATCCTGCAGAGGTAGCTATTGATTGGACAAAGGTTACACTATTTGTTGATGGCGTGGACGTGACTGCACAAACAACCTTTAACGAAACAGATTCTACATTCAGCTACACGCCAGCTGCTGAATTAGCAATTGGTGAGCATCAAATTAATGTAGAAGTTGAAGATATTGCTGGTGCGAAAAACACATATGTATCTTTCTTCTACATTCAAGAGTTAAAAGCAGACGATGCATACAACTTCTATTTTGGTGTACCGCATGCTCATACGAGCTTCTCTGATGGCAAAGGAACACCAGCAGATGCGTATCAAATGTCTTATGAGCAAGGTTTAGATTATATGGTAGTAACTGACCATTCAAACTGGTTAGATGGTGATGATTACATCTCAGAGCGGAAAGAATTTGTTGAAAAAGTTGGCTCTGAGTGGGAACAAACAAAGCAAATGGCAGCAGCATTTAATGCAGCACATGCTGGTGAGTTTCTAGCTTTACGTGGTTTTGAAATGACATCAAGCAATTGGGGTCATATCAACGTTTGGAATTCAAACGATTATGTGGAAGCGAAGAAAACTGTAACAGAATTAAACGATTTTTATAATTGGTTAACAACAGAAGAGAATGTTGTAGCGGCGTTCAACCATCCGAACTGGCCAAGTGATTCATTCAACGATTTATCGTATGTACCAGAGATTGACCACTTAATGGCTATGATTGAAGTAGGTAACGGTGCTCCTCCGTATAGCTATGCCCGTGCTGAAGAACATTTCTTCAAAGCAATGGATAACGGCTGGCACGTTGGTGCAATTAACGGTCAAGACAACCACTCTACTAACTGGGGTGTACCTGATAACTTAACAGCTGTTGTTGCTGAAGAATTAACAACAGAATCATTCCTTGAAGCACTAAAGAATCGTCGTGTGTACTCAACAGAAGCTCGTGACACTGAACTTAAGGTAAAAGCGAATGGTTTCTGGATGGGTAGTACATTAGATATAGAAGATGGATCAGATATCAACTTTGAAATCTCAGTAAAAGATTTAGACAACCCTATTGATGAGATTCAAATCATTACAAACGGTGGTAACATTGTAAAGTCAGTAAAAGTTGGTGAACTAACATCTTATGATTGGAATCCAACAATCACAGATGGTGAAGGTGCAAATTGGTATGTTGTTAAGGTTATTCATACAGAGAACCTATGGACAACAGCAAGTGCCATTTTTACATCTGGTGGAGAATTGGATGTTAAATTAACAGGTCTTGATGTAAATCCTGACCCAAGTGTGCCTGGTTCTGAAACAGAATTAAAAGCGACTGTGTCTAACATGGGTGTGCGTCCAGTTGAAAACTTGGAAGTAACATTCTATCGTGGAACAGTTAGCGCAGAAAACCTGATTTCTACTGGTACAATTGAATATATTTCACCAGGTAAAAAAGGTACAACGTCTGTAACGTGGATTCCTGAGCAATCTGGACAAGATAAGATTATTGCTGTTCTAACAGAAATTCCTAACGTTACAACTGTTACTGAAATTCAGAAATCTATAAAAGTTGTACAATCTAACAACAAAAAAGTATTAATTGATGATGCGCATAACAACGCGGACGTACCGGGTTCTATGAACGAGTTTATGGAATTGTTACGTCGTAACGGCTATCAAGCAAAAATTAATACTGACCCTATTACAGCTAGTCTTTTAGCAGATTATGATGTATTAGTTGTAAATGCACCTGATAAAAACTTTACGCAGGATGAAATTACAGCAATTAACAGCTGGGTCCAAGCTGGTGGCTCATTAATGCTTGCATCTAAATCGAACTTTAACTTTGATAATCAAAAGTTAAATCCAGTGTTAGAAGCTATTGGTTCAGGTATTCGTATTAACAACGACAACGTATATGAGCCAAATACATCTGATAAGTTTAGTGGTGGTATGAAATGGTCTGTGTATGCTTACACGATGCCTTCAACTATCAGTGGTTTAAATGACAACTTAGAAGCAATTCGTTTCTTCAGTGGTTCATCACTTGTTGATGAAAACTTAGGAGCATTAACAAATGACCCAGCTACAGGTCTTGAAATCTTAGTAGCGGGTAACCCAACATCTTATAACTATAGTGTAGCTGATGGCTTCTATACGTATAACGAAGCTATTGGAACAGAAGATGATCCGAACCAAACATCTGGACCTGATGGAGCAGATATTCCTATCGTTGCAAAAGAATATGTAGGTGAAGGTCGTGTTATCGTAGCAGGTCGTCACTTCTATTCTGACTATGAAATTGTTAATGATGTAAGTAACACTTCATTTACTTTAACAGCAATGGATTGGTTAGCTGATTATGATCGAATTCAACCAATTGGTCAAGTTCGTGAGACAGCTGAAGAAGGGGACATTGTAACTGTAAAAGGTGTTGTAACAGCACCTACAGGTAAGTTCTTTGACACAGTGTATATTCAAGATGAAACGGGTGGTATTTCACTATTCGGTTCACAAGGTAAAGATTTACCGGTTGGAACAGTTGTTATTGCTACAGGTGGTGTCACATTCTTCGAGGGTGAAATGGAGTTAGAGTACGAGAATTTCGATATGGAAATTCTTTACGTAGGTCCGGGAACAGAAATTCAACCTCGTGATGTTTCAGCGCAAGATGTAGTGGATGGCACATACAATGGTCAATTAGTAAAATTAGAAGGTACTCTTACTGAAATTAACGATGCAGGAAGTTTCATGCTAGTTAATGACGGTGTAACGGATGCACATATTCTTACTGATGGATACTTACCATTAGGACTTGAAAGATTTGATGTAGGAGATTACATCTCAGTTCAAGGTATTGCATCTTCAGGTGCAGCAGGCAATCGCATTCGCGTTCGTTTTGCTGAAGATTTAAACTTCACAACTGAAAAGTTCAGTTTAACAGTAATGCACACAAATGATACTCATGCTCACTTAGATGATGTAGCAAAACGTATCACAGCAGTTAACGAAGTGCGTAGTGAAGTAGTTAATTCCATCTTATTAGATGCAGGTGACGTATTCTCAGGAACGTTATTCTTCAATCTGTATGAAGGTCTTGCAGATGTAGAGTTTATGAATATGATGGGCTACGATGCTATGGTTCCAGGTAACCATGAGTTCGATAAGGGTCCTGAAGTGTTAGCTAACTTTATTAAGGCAGCGAACTTCCCGATTGTGAGTGCAAATATTAATTACACTAACGAATCACATTTAAGTGATTTTTATAAAGATGAAATTGGTAACCCAGGTGTTGCAAATAGCATTTACCCGGCTGTTGTGCTTGATGTGAACGGTGAAAAGATTGGAGTATTCGGTTTAACAACTGAAGAAACAGCTATTTTAGCAAACCCAGGCGAAAACATCATCTTCGAAAACTATCTAGAAAAAGCATCTGAAACGATTGGTATGCTTCAAACTCAAGGTGTAAATAAGATCATTGCTTTAACGCATTTAGGCTACAAGTATGATCAAATCTTAGCTAACGAAGTAGAAGGTATTGATATCATCGTAGGTGGCCATAGCCATACTCAATTAGATGCTCCAACTGTATTTAATGTTGATTCAGAACCAACTATCATTGTTCAAGCTTCGGAATATGGTGAATTATTAGGTCGTCTAGATGTAAAATTCGATACAACTGGTATTTTAACGGCATGGAATGAAGCATTGCTAGAAGTATCAACTTATACAGAAGATGCTACTGCACAAGCGCGTATAGCTGAATTAGCAGCTCCGCTTGAAGCGTTAAAAGCTACTATTGTAGGTAAAACAGCAGTAGAATTAAACGGTGAACGTGCTGATGTTCGTTCTAAAGAGACAAATCTAGGTAACTTGATCGCTGATGCGATGCTTTGGAAAGCGCAGGAAAACGGTAATGCTACGATTGCAATTCAAAATGGTGGAGGCATTCGTGCTTCAATAGATGCGGGTGAGATCTCTTTAGGTGAAGTGTTAACAACGATGCCGTTTGGTAATACGTTAGTTACTCTAGAATTAACAGGAGCAGAAGTTATTGAAGCTCTTGAGAACGGCGTAAGTAAAGTAGAAGAAAACGCTGGTCGATTCCCGCACGTAGCTGGTATGAAGTTTTCGTTTGATGCCTTACAACCGGCTGGTAGTCGCGTATATGACGTTCAGGTTGAGACTGCAACAGGCTATGAACCGATTGAATTAACAGCATCATATGTGGTTGCTACAAATGCATATGTTGCTGATGGTGGAGATGGTTACACAACTTTCAAAACAGCTAAAGAAGATGGTCGTATGACGGAGTTATTCTTCGTAGATTATGACGTGTTTACTAGCTATTTAGATGCTGTTGGCGAGGTTAATCCACAGGTTGAAGGTAGAATTATAGCAGCGCCTATGAACTCTGTAGAAATTGAGTTAACTGTAGATCCGATATCTACACAATCAACTAAGGTGACAGGAACTGCTACACCGGGTACAACTGTAACAGCAAAAGCTGGAGATGTTGTATTAGGTACAGCAACAGTACAACAAGATGGCACATATGAAATTGTGATTCCTGCTCAAGAGAATCAAGCTCAGATTGTTGTTATAGCAGAGGATATTAATGGTAACTCGAAAGAAGTTACAACAACAGTTGACGGCATTGATGAATGTTTTATCGCTACAGCTGCATTCGGTACGAAGTTCCATAGTCAAGTTACATTATTACGTAACTTCCGTGACCAAGTGCTATTAACAAATGCATTAGGTGCTAAATTCGTAGACTTCTACTATGAAGTGTCACCTCCAATTGCACAAGCAATTGCAGACAATGCATTCTTAAAAGGAGCAGTTCGTGTTATGCTTGCTCCAGCTGTTGGTGTCGTATATGGAATCTTCCATCCAGGCGCTGGTGCAGTAGTTGTATTAATGATCTTAGCTTTAACAGCTTTCGTATATCGTCGTAAGCTTATCAAACTATAGAACTATAGCTAGAAGAGAAACCGAGGCATAATTGCCTCGGTTTTTTTCTGTAATCACATGCTTGTTGTATGTTGTTTTTTGCTCTTATCATTATCAAAATATAGTACTAAGGTACTGAATAGTCCTATAAAGTACTATAAATTTTTAAATAATTAGGTGAAGTGTCGATAAATTTTGTTCAATTTTTACAAAAATGTACGAAAATTTACTTATATTTTTGGTATAATTTATCATGTATGTAAAAAAACCGTAATTATATAGGAAAATAGGAGGGTAATAATTTGACTAGGACATCGAAAGTGTATCGTCGCTATATGGCATCAGCTGTCACAGCGACTATTGTGGCAAGTTCTTTAACACCACTCTCGGCTGTACAAGCTGCGGAAGGGTCACAAACATTGCTAGACGTTAATGAAGCTAGCTTTGGTTACAATGAAATAATGTACATGTTAGCGAATGGCATTGTTACGGGCTATGATGATGGTACATATAAGCCGAACAATAGTATTTCACGTGAACATGCTGCCGTTATTTTGTCAAGAGCATTTAATCTACAACCACCGTCAGAATTAAATAGTTTTATAGATATACCTGCAAATTATCTTTATGCGAAGGAAATTGCGGCGGTTAAAGAGTTTGGTATTTTCAGAGGAACAGATGCAGGGGAGTTCCTACCAAAAGAATCGTTAACTCGCGAGCAAATGGCGACTATTTTAGTACGCGCTTTCAATTTACAAGCAAACGATACATCTGTTAATTTATCTGATTTACAAGCAGTGTCACCATCTCACCTTGAGAATGTCAAAATTTTGTACCAAAATGGCATTACAACAGGTAAAGATGATGGCACATATGCACCGCATGATCCCGTTACACGTGCGCAAATGGCTGTGTTCTTATATCGTGTAATAGGCGAGCAGATCTCAACTGTAGAAGCTGTCGCAAACGGTGTCGTAACCGTTGATGGTGTTGCCTATACAGTAGTAGAAAGCTTACAGCCACTATTCACAGAAGGTAATACAGCGGCGCTTCAAGGTGCTAACATTGTGTTTGAAGAAGAAGAAAGCGTCATCACATCTATCTCACAATTAACTATTAATAATAGTGGTAACTTCCCGACACTTGGCCAAAAGGAGTTTGAAGGCAACCTCGTTTTTGACGGTGGTGGTGTTGAGCTTCCTGGAAACGTAGTAGTGAATGGTGATTTCATTACGATCAATAACCTAACAGTCACTGGAGACCTAACAATAAGTGAGCAAGTAAAACATGACTTTTTAGGACAAAACGTAACTGTTGTAGGTAAAACAACTGTCAACGGGGGAGACAGCAACACAGTTGTCTTTGAAGAATCAACTCTTAATAACACAGAAGTTAATAAAAAAGACGTCCGCGTTGAGTTGAAAAAGTCGAAAATCAACTCCATGACCGTGCAAACAACAGCTATCATCGATTCAGACACAACCATTCCTGTTTTAAAATTAACGGGTGCTATTGATAAAATTGAATTGAATGCTGACATCGATGAATTAGAAGTAGCAAGTGAAAATGAAGTTAAGCTTAATGGAACAGGTAAAATTAAAAAACTTTCTATCTCTGGTAATAAGCCAGTTGTCATTGAGAGTGTTGGTTCAATTGAAGAATTAGTAGTAGAAAATGTAGACGTGAAAATTACACTTCCTAAAGGTACGGTTGTGAAGAAGGTGACTTTACCTGAAGGGAAAAAGCTTGAAGATGTTATAGAAAATCCTGAAGATATTGAAGTGAAACCTGATCCGATTACTACACCACCTAGTAGCGGTGGAAGTGATAGAGGTGATAGAACCCCACCAGTTATCACTCTCACAGGTGAAGAGATTATTGAGTTAGTAGTAGGCGAAACATACACTGAACCAGGTGTTACTGTTACGGATAATAAGGATAAAAACGTTGAAGCTGTTATTACAGGCGAAGTAAATACGTCTGAAGTGGGCGTGTATACGATTACGTACACAGCTACGGACAAAAAAGATAACACAGCAACGAAAACACGTACTGTATTAGTCAAACCAACAGTGCCAACCGTAACAGTGTTAGGGCAAACCGTCACGGTCAACGCAATACAAGGGTTAGAAGTTGTTTTATACAGTGAAGATGGTACGGAAGTAGCACGAAAAACAGCAGATTCTACAACTGTGACATTCGAAAATGTAGACTATGGCGCTGGCTATTATGTTAAGCAGTTAAAAGCTGATGATACGTATGACTTGAGTGCGCAATCGGTTGCTTTTGATGTAATCGAGTGGACTCTAGCGAAAATGACAGAGCACATCACATCTTTAGAAACATTAGTAATTACTACTGATTTAGTCAGTGATACAGCAGCACTAAACGACGCGAAAAATCGATATGCAGTAGCCTCTGCTCTCATTGATACAGTTCAAGGTGACGCAGCAGCTATTAAGGAATTAAAAGCTAAGCTGAGCACTTTATCGGCTATGATTACTGCATCTGACGATGTTGCAACATTAAATGCAGCGGTAGCAGGAGATATTATTGATAGCGAAAAGGTTGCAGAAGCTAAAGTAGCTTTAAAAGAAGCGAACCTATCTGTTGCTAACCTGCAAGATGGTGCTAAAAAGCAACAACTAGAAGCGTATGTTGCAACAGCGCAACAAAAAATTATGAAAGCTGAAGGAGAACTATATCTTGTCAAAAAGCTCTCTTCTGTTTTAGACCAGATTGATAGTACATTAGCAGAAGACTTAACGGATGCAGATGATATTGAGTCTTTACAATCTCTAGAAGACGAGGCTACAAGATTACTCGCGCTTCTATCTAGTTCTGCTAAAAAGACTGAATTAGAAGATCGCTTTGCTGTTCAACAGCAACAAATTGCTAACGCAGTTGATGTGTTCGCTAAAATTCCTAAAGTGGAGTCGATTCAGTTAAGCGGGGTACCTTTCTCAGAAATTGACAATGGCTACGTAACACTTTTACCAAGTGATACAGTAATTGACATGATTGAGTTCAAGGGCTTGACAGTCGATACGAAATATAAACTTGTTGGTTTTACAGCAAAAGATGGAACAAGAAATCTACTTAGCTTAGTAGAAGAAGATAAACGCGGTGGCCGTATGGACCAAGGCGATGGTCAAATTAGCCTTCGTGAGTTAATCCCAGCTGAGGTACTAACTATCATAGGTGAGGACGATCTTAAAGCTAGCATGCTAGCAGACTTCGCTCCGCTTGCTGTAACACTCGAACTTACGAATGCAAATGATAAGTCTATTCCAACTACAACTTACACACTCAAGGTGGAAGTGGGTGGCTCAACAGCTTCCGTGGTTGAAACAAAGGTAGCTGAGTTCGAATCAGCAGCATTAACAAGCTTAGACGAGGTAGAACAAGCTTTAAAAGCTGAAGAGACTGCAAGAAAGTATGTAGAACTATTACCTACAGCAGAAAGACAGGCGTATATAGATCGTATTGATGCAAAAGCTGCCATCGTTGAAGTTGCGCTAAATGTGTATATCTGGGAAGCAGACGTTATGAATAACAACTTAATAGCTGACCAAACATTACTAACTTCACTTCTGGCAGACTATGATTCTATTAAGCTAAGTGTCGATAATCTTGAAGATGATGGGCTGCAATCAACTTTACGTACCGCATTAGACGATGCATACAAGTTTGTAGAAGCTAGTGAAAGTGTAATAGACTTCCAAGCTGCATACGATGATTTATCGACTCCAGCACTTCAACAAGCTGCTTATATACAGTACGAAATGACTGAGAATATCATAGAAGCACTACCTGATGGAGAGAAGAAAGAGGATATTTTACAGACCTTTACACTAGAGGTTGAAGTATACGCAGCGTTATTAAATGCTAGAGCGGTTACAGCAGTTCGGAGTTATGAAGCTATCACGGAAGATACTCTTAGTGAGGCCGATGATGCTAAGGCTGCAGCAGAAGCTGTTGTACAGTATCTTGAAGACTTGTACAATAGCCAATACATTGTCTTGTCAGAGCGTATTAGCACGAAGACAGATGAAATCAATGCTATTAAGCTAGTAATAGAGCTAGAAGCATTAACAATCGAAACAGAAGACGATGCAAGAGCTGCTATGGATCAAGTAACACTTGCTAGAGTGGCTGTATCTAAAGTGCAAAATGAAGACGTTAAGCAAGACTTAACAGTAAGAATTGATGATATTGATGCAAAAATTGATAGTCTGTTAGACCCTGTTGAACAAACAAAGCGTCTGTTGTCACAGCTTAAAACGGTAGTGGAAGGTCCTCTCAATACGGCTGACTTATTAGCGACAGCAGAAGAACTAGCAAGCGCTGTGCAAACGAAGCTAGATTTAGTTGACGATACTGCACCTGAAAAACAAGAGCTTATCGATGAATTGGCAGAATATAATGCAAAGATTCAACAAGCAAAAACTTTATACAATGTAACGGTTCAAGTATCTAATCTTGAAGCGGACGTAGCAATAGATTTAGTGAAAAATCCAGCAAAGCTTGCGGAGCTTGAAGGTTTATATGACTCTGTTTACAGCAGCGTTGTCGACCTAGGTAATGACAGTCTGACAAATCGCTTACAGCAAGTAAAATATATTCTTGATGCATCAACAGGAATCGTCGCAGCGTATGAGAATATATTGAACCCTTCAGTAGCAGCGGAGTTTATTAATGAAGCAGAAAGCAATGCTCAATTAGTGCAAAATGCAGATAAAAGAAACGAATTAAATAGCTATGTAACAAAAGCTAGTGAAGAAATTACTATTGTTGATACTATTTTAAGTCTTCAATCGTTTGTTATTGATACAGACTTAGTAAGTCAACCAACAGATTTAGCGATGGCTACTAATGATTATCAAACAGTAATTCTACAATTGCCAAAGCTTACACAGACAGATGTGAAAACTCAGCTGAAGGCTCTATTGATGGATATCAACTCAGTCATTACGAGTAGTAAAATAGTAGCGAATGCATACAACACATCATTAAATTTAACAGAAGAAAATGTGGAAGAAGCGACTAGCCTTCATGAATCCGCACTAGCATCTGTTAATGACTTAGCATTGATTTATCCAACAAAAGCGGCAGAATTAGATGCTTATGTAAAAATCGCACAAAGCAATATAGATAGTTTCCTAGGTGTGTTACCTACGCCTTCAGTTACTGGTTTCACTTTAGGTGACAGTGCATTCACAGTAGCTGGCACAACAGTGACAGGCGATGTAAGCTATGATGAAATCATTAAGTTCATGCACTTAACAGTAGATGAAGCTGCTAACTATGAAATTGTTAATGTATTTGATAGCAATGGAACAGATTGGATTGCTAAACTTGGTTTAGAAGCTAGCGGTAGCTTAGTAGAAGGTGAAAATGAGCTAAACCTTCTAGAGCTAGTAGGTCTCGGTTCTCTATCAGGTGTTCGTGCTGAGCTTATTAGTAAAATTACAGATACACTCGATATTCGCGTGAAAATTAGTAATAAATATGATGATAGCAAATCAGAAGTGTACACAATTAAGATTCAATTCGTAGGAGAACAAGCACCTCCAATTGACGAATTTGCGCTTCTAAGCCTGAAAGAGCTTTATAACCTGTTAACACCGGAGGGGAAAGCAGCATTTAAACAGGCGGCAGAGTCAGTTAACGACTTAACAACTGATGATTGGAATGAAATTCTCGGCGAGACAGGTGTCACATTAGATGCTAAGCTTGCTGAAGCTAATCTAGACGTAACTTCAACAGACATCATGACAGATGCAGCAGCTATCTTACTGAGTACAAATGCAGCAGAACTAGATGAAAGCATTGCTCAATTCCGCCAAGCATATGCATCATCATTCTTTGCTCTTGCAGGGGCAGACGTAACGTTAGACGAGTGGTTAGAATTTGCGTTTGCGGTGGAATATGAAATTTTAACAAATCGTTATAACGAAGCGTTAGAAATTCTTACGTCTCCAAATCGTACAAATGAAAGTTATATTGAATTTGTACGTGATGTGAAAAATGACCTTGTTAGTGAGAATGAGGACTACAAGAGATTAAATGATATTGTAACAAACGAACTAGGTATCGCATTAGAAGATGTATTTGCAGTAAAAGATCGACTTGTAGCTAAGCTAGAAGCGGACAATGTTCAATCATTAAGAAGTGCCTTATTAGATGCCGGTCAAGTGTACGTAGCGATGCTTACCATTCAATCTGCTTACTTTAACTTATCAGCAGAAGGACAAGAGCTCGTAGTGGATACACTTTATACCGTTGAATCGTTTACAGACCAAGACTGGACAGACATTTTAGGTGAAGATACAAAAGCAAGAATAGATGCTGCAACTGGTAATCAAACGGCAGCTATGCTAGAGGATCTTTTCACTATTATGTTTAACATTGACACATATGAATTGCCAAAGCTTATCACGGACTTCCGTACTGCTTACAAGGAAGAATTTGATGCGCTATTTGGACCAGACGTAACAGTAGATATGATGCTTCGTTTCGCAGCTGCGTTCGAACAAGAATTGATGAGTGACTATGATACATTACTAGCATTCGCAACTGATCCATCATACACTGTTGATGATTATGTGACATATGTTCGTTCAGTAAAAAATAATGTTTTAGCTAAATATCCGGAGTATCAATTGCTAAATGAGCAAATTCGCGATGGTCTTGGCATGTCATTGGATGAACTTGTCTTTTCTGGACAAACATTCATTCAAAAGCTAGCAGACAACGGCATTGATACAAATGCGCTTATCCGGGAGCTGGCTTTCGCATTTATCGGTACAGACATTATCATAGATGACGGACTTGTTATTGATATGGTTATGTACTTGTATGACTTTTTATCTGATGAAGGAAAAGCAGCTTACAAGCTAGCGGTAGAACAGTTAAATAATGTTTCCGCTGATCAATGGGCGTCAGCGCTAGGGGATGTCGGGCAGGCTTTAGATGAAAAGCTAACAGCGGCAGGCTTTTCTACAACATCGCAAGACATTATGGAAGACTTGTTAACAGTTTTACTTAGTGATGATGTAGCAACTCTAGAAGCGAATGTAGAGCAGTTCCGTGCTACGTATGCTGATGAGTTTGATGCTATTTTCGGCGCAGACTTGACAGTTGAAAAGCTACTTGAGCTATTCTTCACCATTGAGTATGAAATGGTTACAAACAACTGGCAAGAAGCATTGCAGCTGTTAACAGATTCAAATAGCACAAACGAACAGTACGCGGCATTCATTCAAAAAGTGAAAAATGATGTGCTTGCGCAATATCCAGATTATCAAGCTATAGATGAAGTGTTCACACGAGAATTAGGCATCTCTATTGAAGCTCTATTTGTTGTAAAAGATAATGTCTTAGAGCTGATTGAAGAAAATATAGAGTCACCGTTACGTACAGCAATGATTGATGCAGCACAGCTGTATATCGCCATGTCCCGCATAAGTAATCTGTATTATAGTCTTGAGCCAGAAGGACAAGCAGCTTATGAAAACCTTGTATTAAATGTTCAAAGCTTTACAGATGAAGAGTGGACAGCAATATTAGGCGATGTGAAAACAACTGTAGATGCTAAGATTGATGGTAACTTTACTGATATCGTAGCAGATCTTGTTTCTATCTTATTATCAGTTGATGATGTACAAGTAATTGAGGATATTAAGCAATTCCGTGCAAATTATGCAGACGAATTTGATGCGATATTCGGTGCCGATGTTACAGTTGACCATTTAATTCGTTTTGTAGTAGCAGTTGAGGCTCGTTTACTAGGTGATCCATATAGTGGACTAGCTCTTCTAGGTGAAGAAGCACGTCAGATTACAGAATATAGACAATTCATTGTTGATGTAGTAAATGATGTGAAGGCTGAAGACAGCAGAAACGCAATAGTTGTAGACGCTGTGAAACAAGAGCTAGGCATGCCAATTGAGACATTCATCGATGTTCTCATAGCATTTGATCAAATGCTTCTATCCAAAGGTAGTAATGTAAAGGAAGTTATGCAGTACTTTGCGTTAGCTGCTTTAGAATCAAATTCAATTGATTTATCACAGCTTGACATTGAAGAAGTGAATGTACAGTCTATGTCATACAACGTAGATGACAATACATTACAAGTAGTAGGGTCATTTGCTGATGCTGACATCGACCTTACAAAACTAGTATTCAGTGTTGAAAGTACGGAGTATGATTTACTTACTACTACGAGTGCAGTTACTGTTGATGGTGACACAATCACGATCCAGTTAACAGATGAAGACGCAACTAGCTTTGAAACACTAATTGCTGGTGAAGACTACGTATTAATAGCAGAAGCTGGATTTCTAGAAAATGAATATGTAGAATCAACTCGATTCGAAGAATAAACAAAAGGCAGCATGGGGGTTCCCATGCTGCCTTGGCAGTATGGGGACGGTTCTCATACTGCCTACTTATTTTTTCGTTATATTACTTATTTTTCCGGTTAAAAATGTGAGACGCGAACTCTCCTTGGCACATTATTTTTCTATTGAATGCCAAGAGGCCGCACCTATTATTTTAAATTATTAATAGCGTGACGAAGTAAAGCATTGCGTCTTTCTTTTTTCGCTTTATTGTATGCATCTTTAAATTCTTTAGCGTGCTCTTTACTGTAACCGTTATTTACAAGCTCTTTTTCTAAAGCGGCATAGATAGTATTAAAGACCTGGTTTGTTTTAGTTTCTAACGCCTCACCGGCATCTGTGTATTTAGTGTAAAAATAACTAAATGAGATTGATTCTCCGTTTTGTTTCTTTTCTTTATACTCTGCAATAGCACGATTCACTAGTGAGTTCACTTTATTATTTGCTTGAGTTTCTAAGTCTTTAAAAACTGGCATATAGCTACTTTTAATCTCTGCTACAGTTACAGTTACTTCGTCTTCAGTATCTTTTGCTTCATTAGTACTTTCAGAGGGTTGACTAGTACTATTTTCCTTATTGCTAGAACTATCGGTTGAACTGTTCTGTTGTTTTTTTACAGGATCCTTTGTAACGTTTTTTGCTTCGCTGTCTGAATCAGCTTGATTCTGTGAAGTAGTAGCTTTATCTGAAGCCGTCGTCTCCGTTTCTACCTGTTCATCCTCTTGATCTATCTTCTTCTCTGTTTTCTCGTCATCTTCAGTATTTCCAGTTTTTTCATTAGAAGTACTAGTGGGTAATTCTATGTTATAATCAGTATCTGTGATGGCTTCTACTGTATCATCCTCAGCGATTTCCTGCTGTTTTATCTCAAGGTTATAATATACAGTTCCAGCTATTCCAATTAGTATAACTAGTGTTATAATAGTTGCTATGTGCCAACGTTTCATCAGCTTTCTCCTTCCAAATGATGTACATGGAGATTGTAACATAAACAAGTAAATAAAGAATAGTACCAATAATTCGTAATAATAGTACTTCACGTTTGTCGAAATAGATAGTATTATAGGATAATAGGAAAATAATCAACAGGTATTAATCATATTAATGAGGTGAATGTGAAAAAATGAAAAAGTATCCACTTAGCTCAAAAGCAATGAAAGCAATGCTTGCAACAAGTTTAGCATTTACACCTGTATTCGCAACTGGTGTAGCACTACATCCTTCAGTTGTAGTAGCTGCAGAGAACGAGTATAGCACGATTGAAGAATTAGTAGAGTACTTGGATAGCGTGTACGACGTTTTATCAGAAGATGAAAAGGTTATCTTAACGGACGCACGTGACAGAGTAGCTGCTATTACAGAAGAAGAATGGAACGAATATGCAGCAAGAGCTATCAAAGACGGTACGGCTAATCAAGTAGAAAAAGAAGGCCTATTCGCTGACTTACTACAACTATTAACTAGTGCTAACGTCCTTAATTTAAATGACAATATTGACAGCTTTAGAGAATCACAAGCTGACAACGTAGATGCAGTTTTTGGTCCAGAAGTAACAGTGGACAAATTATTAAACTACATTGCATCAGTTCAATCGAACTTCTTAGATTCTATTAGTAATCTTGATGTTGATACTGCGGCTGAAACAGAGATTTACTGGGAATTATACAATGCTATCAAAGATACAGAAGATGAGCATGGTATCTCTGACAAGTTCGTAGCAATGCTCGATCAATTTGAGACTCTTTTAGTGATGGTTGAGCTATCAGATACGTATGACACGGAAGATCGTGAAGTTCGTAACACGTTAATTAAAGCATTACAAGAAGTGCAAGGTGAAGAGGAAGCTCCGGTTGTTGATCCAGATCCAACTCCAAGCCCATCACCAAGCCCGAGTCCAAGCCCAGCGCCGGCACCTGCTCCAACTCCAGCACCAGATAGAGTTGACGTGCCAGTTGATGCTATTGAAAAAATTACACAACCAAATGCACAAGGTAAAATCGTAGCAGTTTCTAAAATTAAAGCTGAAAAAGTAGCTGACCTTGTTAAAAACATTGATGCTACAAAATCAACTGTAGCATTAAAAGTAGAAGCTAAAGCTGGTGAAGTGGCTAAGGCTGTTCTTCCTGTAAATCTATTTACAGAAGCGTCTAAGAAAAACAAAAATGCAAAAGTAGCTGTTGAATCTAACGGTGCTTCTTACACACTTCCTGTAAAGGAAATTAAAGAAAAATTAACTGAACTAGCACAATCACTAGGTGTTGCTGAAACAGATATTGAAATTAACATTTCTGTAAGCGTAGTGGAAGCGACTGATACAGCTGTAACAGAAGCGACTAAGAAAAACAAAACAGCTGCTATCGTATCAGACGTAATTGAGTTCTCTGTTGAAGTAAGCTCAGGCGACAAAACAAAGCACATTGACCGCTTCTCAACATATGTTGAGCGTAAAATTGCTGGTAAAAAAGATTTCAACAGCAACAACTCTGTAGCTGTTCGTATTGAAGATGATGGAGACCTAGTTGCAATTCCTACTCTATTCAACGGGAAAGAAGCTACTATCAAATCATTAACAAACTCTAAATACACAGTAATTGAAAATAACAAAACATTCCCTGATGTTGACAACAACATGAGCTGGGCTGAATCATTCATTGAGCCACTAGCTTCTAAGTTAATCATTCAAGGTAAAGATAATGGTACGTATGCTCCTGAAGAGCTTATGACTCGTGCTCAATTCACAGTATTATTAGTTCGTGCACTTGGTTTACCATCTGAAGAATATACGGCTGGTACATTCACAGATGTTAAAGGTGATGAGTGGTTCAATGAAAACGGTGAATTAGCGGCTGCTGTTAAAACTGGTATTATCCAAGGTAAAGATGACGGTTCATTTGATGCTTATGGAAAAATTACTCGTGCACAAGCTGCGATCATGATGCAACGTGCTATGGCCCTTGCATTCTTAAACTATGACACATCTAAACTAGATGTATCTAAAGATAGCGCAGACTTCACAGATGCTGCTGCATTCTCAACTTGGGAAGAAGCTGCAGATGCAATTGAAGCAATTTACCAAGCAGGAATTGTTGGTGGAAAAGATGATGGAAGCTTTGATGCATATGGATACACAACTCGTGCCCAAATGGCAAAAATCTTAGCTAACTTCTTAGTTTCTGCAGAATTAATGAATTCAATTAAGTAATAAATATACGAGGCGTCCTTTATAAAGGACGCCTTTTTACGTTAGAGCTTTATTAATTAAAATACTTCTTCTCATGAACCTTATCTATTATTCTTTGACTGAATATGTATAATCCTTTCGCAAACACATAGAGTATGAAAAAAGCTAGAAATCCAGCTAAACCAAGAGCAGCGTCAAGCACTTCTACATTTCCATTATTTGTTATACCTTGTTCAATTTCAATTACGATAACTAGAAAAAAAACAACAGTAAACGCGTAAATAAAAGAAAGAGCGGTTACAGTCCATTTAGCAATATACCGAAAAAGTAAATCTACGATAATAAAAAATACAATACTTCCTATACCAATCACCCAAAAGTGCAATTCCTTATCGGATAATTGAAGCGTAGAATTTGATAAGTTTAATATAAAGTTGTGACTCGCGTTTATAAAGTCAGCAATATGTTCCAAAATAGTAATCAAATCAATAATCCTTCCTCGCTTTGATAATTGGCAGTATAACCAAAATACGTGGGAGATATCCCATTTATTTTAAAATATATTTAGAATATAATGATAATTATACTGTTAAAGATGGGAGATTACTTTATTATGAAAATATTTATTTCGGCAGACATGGAAGGTATATCAGGGGTTGCTACAAATCAGCAGCTAAAAACACCAAGTGAGTATCAACGCTTCCGCAAGCTTATGACACAGGATGTGAACGCAGCTATTGAAGGAGCCTTTGAAGGTGGTGCGACAGATGTTGTAGTAGCAGATGGACATGGCAATATGTCCAACATTTTAATAGAAGATTTAGACTCACGTGCACGCCTAGTGTCTGGAAGCAATCGTGTTATGTGTCAGCTTGAGGGATTGGATGAAAGCTATGCTGGTATTATGTTCGTCGGACATCACGGTCGCGAAGGTGGCTCAGAACGCACGGTTATAAGTCACTCGCTAGCGGGTATTTGCGTAAATGAATTCAAAATAAATGGACAAGTTGTTGGAGAAACAGAAATGAACGCTAAGGTTGCCGGTGCGTTTGGTGTACCTGCCATTTTTGTTTCAGGAGATGACGCGTATGTGGCCGAGGTGCAAGAAACGTTGCCACAAGTAGAAGGTGCGGTCGTCAAGCGTGGTGTCGATCGTTTTGCAGCCGAATTATTGCATCCTGTAAAAGCGCAAGAGATTATTCGTGAAAAAGCTAAGCTAGCGGTCGAAAAAGTAGCTACAATGGAACCAAGTGTAGTAGAAGGCCCGATTACGTTTGAAATTCAATTTAAAGGTTCGAACCAAGCACTCATGACTACAACGATTCCACAGGTCGAGCTTATAAATCCAAAAACAATTTGTTTCACATGTGATGATATTGTCACTGCCTATAAATTAATGTGGGCCACTGTTATTATTGCAATGACCGCTACAAACGGTGTATTAGGTCAGGTGAATGCTTAGCTTTAAGTAGATGTAGGTAGGCTAAATCAAAAAGGCTTGCATACAAGAGAGATACAGACAAAGGGTTGCGGCGCAAAAGCGTAACAATTTTTACAAAGATTTTACCAAATAGTTGTTAATTTGTAAGACAACATTATAATAGAATAAGAAGAAAGAGTTGCGTTAGTGGAAAGGAGAAATTAGGTTGAGAATACGTAAAGCGATAATTCCAGCGGCAGGGCTTGGAACGAGATTTCTACCCGCCACAAAAGCACAGCCGAAAGAAATGTTACCAATCGTAGATAAACCGACTATTCAATACATAATTGAAGAGGCGGTTGCATCAGGTATTGAGGATATTCTAATTATTAGTGGTCGAGGCAAGCGTGCTATCGAAGACCATTTTGATAAATCATATGAACTTGAAGAAACATTAGCGAAGAAGGAAAAATGGGATAAGCTTGCTGAAATTCAAGATATAGCGAACTTAGCTAACATTCATTACATTCGTCAAAAAGAGCCAAAAGGACTAGGTCATGCGATTTACTGTGCACGTCGTTTTATAGGAAATGAACCTTTTGCGGTTATGCTAGGTGATGATATCGTTCAATCAAAGACGCCTTGCTTGAAACAGCTTATGAACGTATATGATCGCTATAATTGCTCGGTTGTTGGCGTTCAAGAGGTTGCCAGAGAAGATGTAAATAAGTACGGAATTGTAAGCCCGCGTACAGAAGTAGAGCCAGGTGTGTACCAAGTAGAAACGTTAGTGGAAAAACCAGCTGTTGATATGGCACCGTCCAATCTTGCCATTATGGGTCGATATATTTTACGCCCAGAAATCTTTGATATTTTAGCAAATCAACCAGAAGGAGCAGGAGGAGAAATTCAACTAACAGACGCTATTCGCACGTTAACAAACATGCAAGCCGTTGTCGCTCACTACTTCGAAGGTGACCGCTATGATGTAGGAGATAAGCTTGGTTTTATCAAGGCGACAGTTGACTTTGCTTTACAGCGTGAGGAAATACGAGAGGACTTATTAACGTATTTGCGAAGCTTAACGACTGTTAATAAAAACTAGTTCCTTACAAGGGAGTTGTAAATAGTGAAGATTGCTGTAAAAGGTACAGGGTACGTGGGGCTCGTAACGGGCGTATGCTTAGCGGATATTGGTCACCACGTTACTTGTATTGATATAGATGAATCAAAAATTGAATTACTTCAGCTTGGGCAGTCACCAATTTATGAGCCGGGTCTTGAAGAACTAATGAAAAAAAACATGGAAGCGGGGTGTCTGTCTTTTACAGCAAACTACCAGGATGTGTATGCATCCGCTGATGTGATTTTCATCGCTGTTGGGACACCTGAGCGTGAGGACGGTTCTGCGAACTTAACGTATGTTGAGCAAGCGGCACAAGACATCGCAACATCATTACAGCACGACACAATCGTTGTAACAAAAAGTACGGTACCAGTTGGCACAAATGATCGTGTTCGCGCAATACTACATGAATACAAACCAGCTAATGTAAAAGTAGAAGTTGCTAGTAACCCAGAATTCTTACGCGAGGGCTCAGCAATCTATGACACGTTTCATGGAGATCGTATTGTGATCGGTGCAGATACTCCGCATGTAGCGGACCAAGTTGCATCAATTTTCGAGCCACTCGGTCTCCCTATTGTTAAATCGGATATCCGTAGTGCGGAAATGATTAAGTATGCTGCAAACGCCTTTTTGGCAACAAAAATAAGTTTTATTAATGAGATAGCAAACATATGTGAAAAGGTTGGCGCAAACATCGAGGATGTTGCCAACGGGATCGGACAAGATAGCCGCATTGGCAACCAGTTTTTACGAGCGGGCATTGGCTATGGTGGCTCATGCTTCCCGAAGGATACGAAGGCACTCGTGCAAATAGCTGGGAATGTCCAACATAAATTTGAACTTCTTGAATCAGTCATTCGCGTTAATAACGCCCAACAAGCTTTGCTTTTTAAAAAAGCTGTTGAGATTGTCGGTAGCTTTGAAGGTAAAAAAGTGGCTGTTCTTGGCTTAGCGTTTAAACCAAATACAGATGATATTCGTGAAGCAGCATCATTCGTTCTTATTGGAAAATTAGTAGATGCAGGCGCTCACGTAGTTGTGTATGATCCAATCGCTATGGAAAAAGCAAGAGTGGTACTTGGTTCGCGCGTTTCCTATGCAGGCGATGTAGAATCATGCGTACGTGAAGCGGAAGCAACGTTCCTCGTTACAGAGTGGGATGAAATTCGCAGTATACCACTAAGCTGGTATATAGACTGGATGAACACACCTCTTTTACTAGACGGGCGTAATTGTTACACGCTTGAAGATGCAGATGCTCTTCCAATTCAATATGTGTCAATTGGTCGACGTCAGGCTGGTAGCTTACTAGTGGACAATAAAATATAAATGTAATAACCCTTGGTGTAAAGCTGCCAAGGGTTATTTTTATGTAAATCAACTTCTGATCAAAGGTTTTATGGAGTGGCTCGATCCACTGCGGAAATATGTCAACTTGGTGAACATCGACATAGAAGTGGTAGATAATCGACATGGAACCGGTAGATAATCGACATGGAAGTGGTAGATATTCGACATAGAACCGGTAGATAATCGACACGAAAGTGGTAGAAATGGAACACCGAGCCATTAGGCGAGCACCTTACACTATTCCGAATCATCTATTAGAATCCTAGCGTATCTGTCAGATTGAATTCAAACTGAAACAGCTTTCAGCGTAATCTCCTGTAAGAAACTACCTTCTTCTCATCTCAAAAAATAGCCATGATTTCTCATTGTGGAAAGAGGGACTATTACGGTATAATTAGACAATAATCGACAAATTCAGACATCTAAGATAATCTGTATTTTTTTAATTCACATACATAACAAATTACTAGGAGGTAGAGTATGAGGAGTATTCGCTATAAGCTAATATCATACATGTTGTTGCTATTAATTATCCCAAGTTTAATTATTGGGACAGTCGGTTTTTTTATAGCAAAAAGTAACCTAGATGATCTTGGTGATAAGACGTTAAAAAATGGTGTAGAAATGGCTATCCAGCTAATTGACTCTATGAATCAGCAAGTAGAGTCAGGGAATATCTCGTTAGAAGAGGCGCAAGAGCAAGTTAAGGTGTACCTTATTGGGAAAATGGACAGTGAGGGGAAGCGCGAGATTTCGAGTCCTGTTGACTTAGGAGAGAACGGTTACTTCTTCGTGTATAGTGTAGAAGGGGTGGAAGTAGCACATCCTTCTATTGAAGGCCAAAGTGTATGGGATATTCAAGACGTTGATGGACAACTATTTGCTCAAAAGCAAATTGAATTAGCGCAATCTGGTGGCGGCTATGTGACGTATAAATGGGCTTTACCGAATAATCCAGATAAAGTGGCAGAGAAAATTACGTACAGTGAAATTGATCCACATTGGGGCTGGGTTATTTCTGCCGGAACGTACAAAATGGACTTTAATCAAGGTGCAAATGAAGTGCTAAAGTACTTGGCAATTACGCTAATAGCAGCTATCATCTTGGGCGGTACAATATCCTACCTATTATCTAGAAACATCTCTAATCCGATTAATGCAATTACCACACAAGTGAAAGAAGTAGCAGCAGGAAATTTATCAGTAGAGCTACTAACTCATAAACGTAAAGATGAAATTGGCCAATTAATAAATGGATTTAACACGATGGTGCATAACTTGCAATCCTTAATTGGAAAGGTACAGCATTCTATCGGTGACATTACAAGTACATCACAAAACTTAAGTGCTGTGGCAGAAGAAACGACCGCATCTAGTGAAGAAATTGGAAGAGCAATTGAAGATATATCAAAAGGTGCTATTCAGCAGGCTAGTGATGCAGATGATACGAACCGCAATACGTTAGTACTATCACAACAAATTCAAGTGCTATCAGAAAAGACACTTATTTTAAGGGAAGGATCGAACGAGGTAGAACGTTCTAATAAAACTGGATTAGAAAGTGTCAACACGCTAAAATCTAAATCTACTGAAACAGATCATTCCGTTCAACAAGCACGTGAAGTGATAGAATCACTATCTACTAGAGTGAGAGAAATTGAGTCTATTATTGCGACGATCAATGATATTTCGAATCAAACAAATCTACTGGCGTTAAATGCATCTATTGAAGCAGCGCGTGCAGGTGAACAAGGAAAAGGCTTTGCGGTTGTAGCTAGTGAAGTAAGAAAGCTAGCTGAACAAACATCTGACGCAACGGAAAAAGTTCGTCAAACGATTTCAAATATTATTGACGAATCAGATAAAGCTTTTGTAGAAATGGAAAAAACAAAAGAATTAGCGAAAGAACAAGTGCAGGCCGTGTCACAAACAGAGGATTCATTTGAGCTGATTGCAAATGCCATTAAACAAATGGCAACAGTTATCAAAGAGGTAGATGAAAATATTCAAATTCTAGTGTCCTCGAAGGATAATGTTGTTGTTGCTGTTGAAAATATAGCAGCCGTAAGTGAGGAGTCTGCAGCGTCTACTGAACAAATCACATCTAGTATTGACGAGCAATTAAACGCTATTACGGTCGTGTCAGATTCAGCAACCGAATTAAATGATTTGATAACAGGATTGAAAAATGAAATAAACAAGTTTCATCTATAATTCTTACAAGCCACCTTCGTAATAGTAAGGTGGCTTTATTGCGCTCTCAGATTATAGTGCCGTGTACATAAAAAATCACTTACGGGTGTTCAATCCATAAGTGGTTTACGCTTTCATCTGCATGCGTGACGAAGGTCCTTGCGTCATCATTGTCATAATGTCTTTATATTTTTGAATAGCTTCTTTAACAACCTTTGGAGGAATAATAGGGTCTGAAAAGGTTCCCATAGGTAATGTAAGCTCACGTACGATGTGCTCATATGGACTACGCGGCCCTTTAATGTGCTGTAGATCGGGAATCATACTAGCTTTTACTTCAGGATCATATACTTGAGTAGGCTTAGTTTCTAAAAATGCCTGATACGTCTCTTGCATGGCCTTTAAGTTCGAGCGGCCTAGCAATGAGCTTTGAAGGGTTTGTGAATATGCATTTAAGGATGATGTAACAGATACTTGCATAGTATTACCCTCGCTTTCGAGATGTAGATATATATGTAGTAATATTTTACCATACGAGTGAACTACACATCACTATGAATTTTTTGCATATTAAAATAAAATTGAACTATTATTAAATTTTTTTAAAAATAGATGAACGTTTCTAGGAGCATCAGCGTCATATAGTCGAAAATCAAATACATGTAAGCAAAGCGCCACAGAAAAGGGGGCGAGTCATTAAATGGATGAACAAGAGTTAGTCGAAAGTGCTAAAAGAGGAGATTCAGCAGCGTTTGCGATGTTATTTCATAACAATTATTCATTTTTAGTCAAGTATCTTATGAAGCTTACGATGTCACCTGAGCTATCAGAGGACATCGCACAGGATACGATGGTGAAATGCATGGAAAAAATAAAGCTATATAACGGCAAATCAAAATTTTCCTCCTGGCTTATATCGATAGCCACGAACTTATATATTGATTATACACGTAAGAAAAAGCGAGAGAAAAGTTGGTTTGAGCAAGCTTTTAGAAAGATGAAGTGGCAAGTCGAAAGTCGAAATGAAGAGTGGAACGATGCTTTAACAGCATTGAGCCATTTGCCTGATACCGTGAGAATTCCTATTATTTTAAAGCATTATTATGGCTATGAGTATGAAGAAATTGCACAAATGCTTCATATTCCGCAAGGGACTGTCAAATCAAGAGTGCATAATGGACTCGCATCAGTGAGAAAGGAGTTGAAGGCGGATGAACAACAAGAAAAACGTGTACCAGCTAAATGATGATAAGACGATTACGCAGATTAAAAAGGGCTTTGATGAGTTGGAAGAGCAATTTCCGGTCTACACTCCCGATATAAAATGGTTTGAAGAAAAAGTGAAACAAAATGAGCAAGTTATTCGTAAAAGATTGTACAAAGAGCTACTTATGTTTTGGGGTGTAGCATTAGCCATTATCGCAATTGGAGTTGTGACGTACCTCCAAGTGCCCGTTATGTTTATACTTCTCCAAGTGCTAGTTACCTTGATGTTACCAGCCATAGTCTATTATCAACATAGAAAACGGCAGGTGATAGAAGAATGACAGAACAAGAATTAAAGCTTTTACCGATTGTCATCATTATACTATTAGCCCAAAGCACTTGGCTTTACTTAGATGCTAGAAAGCATGGTCACAATAAATGGATATGGGGCATTGTCGGACTCGTACAAGCGCCAATGCCAACACTCTTTTACCTACTATTTATTCGAAAAGTTTTTCGTAAAGGAAGAGTACAATGATAAAATATTTATTAATTGCATTCATCGTTATAGCTCAGCTACTCGGCTACGTATTACTATTTTTTAATATCACATGGGCGATTATCTCGTTTGTGATAGAAGCAATCTTAATTATATGGTTAATTGCATTATTTATAAAAGATAAGAGGAAAGAGAAAGAGGAGGACGACGAAAATGATTATAGTAACTACTAATTTCGTGCCAGGAAAAGAAATTAAGGAACTAAAAGGGTTTGTGCGTGGTAGCACAGTACAATCTAAAAACATCGGGAAAGACATTTTGGCTGGCTTAAAAACAATCGTTGGTGGCGAGTTAAAAGAGTACACAGAGATGATGGAAGAAGCTCGTCAGCGTGCGATTGGCCGTATGGTCAAGGATGCAGAAGCAAAAGGCGCTAATGCTGTTATTGAAATGCGCCTTGAATCATCTGCTGTTATGCAAGGCGCATCTGAAATCATCGCGTATGGCACAGCAGTCTACGTAGAATAGGAAGCACGGGGACGGTTCTCATGCTTCCGTCCACCATAAAACTGATGTAGAACAGAACAAAAAGAAGGGGCCGAGCCATCACGCTCGGTCCCTTTCTATTTATTTAATATCGACGACTTTAAATGTAGTGTCATCAGAATCAACGTCTGGCTGAGTTGTGTCTTCGGAATCCGTTATGTCCTCATCGAGTTGTAACTCTTCATCTGTTAGCTCAGGTGCTGTTTCGTTAGTTTCATCGACAGTAACCGTTGGGGAGTCTTCCGCTTGCTGCTCTCCTCCAAAGCCAAACTGTTTAAACAAATAGGGCCATAGAAATAAATTAACAATAATCAAGGTTAACAAGGCTGTACTAATTAATGACTTTTTCCACATAGCATCTCCTATTTTACTGTGTAGTTTAAGCTCTCTACTAACTTGCCGTTGGCATCGTAGGCTTTAACAGAGAGTTTCTCATTCGTTTTGATGCCAGCTAAAGCTAATGTATACGTGTTAGCACCTTCGTAATTCATGTCAGTGCGACCGATAACTATTCTTGCTATAAATGGGTCACTTACTTTAATCGTTATTTCAGTAATAAACTTGCCGTGTATAGAGTTTATATTTAAAGCTGATGGCTTGTCTTGCTCTTTTGTATTGTTTTGTGTCGTATTAGATTTTTTTGAAGTTGTTTTATTATTAGAGCTAGTTGACTCTTCTTCTGGCGGTGCCTGCGCATCAATTTGGAATGGCATAACAATAGTCTGACCTAATCGCTCCGTATCTGTTTCTGAGAAAACAGATTCCTCTACAATAAGCTGATATTCTTGGTTCAGTTTGTAAGGTTGGGAAGGAGTAACGGTAACAGACAAACCATCATCAGACCTTTGGACCGTGACGGGAACACGACGCTTTTTTGAATCTACTACATAAAAAAATAAATCAGTAGCGCTTTTCGCTAAAACAGGCTCGTTAAACTCGATGGTCCACTTTTTATAAGCATTTGAGACCGTTTTAGAATCCCACAAAAGCTGATTGCCGACAGCGTTAACGATTGGTGTAAAGAAAAGGCCCGCTAATAATGTTGCTAGCAGGCTCATACGGACAAATTGTTTCATATTAGTTTCTAACCTCTATTTGAATTTTTTCTAGGTCGCTTTCAAGTAATAGTGCATTGAAAAGTTGTTCATCAGTAATTAATTCATAAAGACTAAATTCATTACCAGTACCGTCTTCACCTGGCTCACGAGTCTCATACTCATATGCTTCCTCAATATTTGAAAATAATGCAGAGTCGGGAACAACTTTTATAATTTTTTCGTCAATAGTTACACCATTTACGTCTTTCAACTCGACAATAACATCATAATTGTTAGGTAATTGTGAGAAAGCGATGCTGTATGTGTTAAGGTCTGAGTCAGAATCTTCTGTGTCAGACACTAAAATAGCATTGTCCTCAACAATCAAATCGTCTTTATCTTTTACAGTGACGTTAACCGTTTTTACATCCTTCTTTTTGGTGATAATATCAATGTTAGTTAATGCTTCAATAAGTTCACCATTTGAGACGTTTTCTACACTAGCTTTTTTCTTATGAACAATATTAACTTCTTTTAAATAAGCTTCAGGTGCAACTACATAAATATCACGAGTTGTTTTATTATTTCTTAATAAGTCTTCAAGTAGACTTGGATCTGTGATCATTAAGTTTCTGAAGTTCATTTCGTCTTGTGTTGTGAATGTAGTAGAAATCGGTGTGTTGTATGTACCGTTTTTAAGCGTAATGGCGCCAGCGTCAATTGTTACGTTATAAGATTTATCAAAATCGAGTGTTGGCGTAATAATGATTAATTTGTCACCTTGTAATTTTACTTCTTGGAAATTAATGATTGTACTTCCAAGCACTGTTTTTACAAGAATCTTTGTCTTGTCTACGTTTGTAACTTCATCATTAAAATCAAAAGTGAAATATGATGTAACGGGAACATCATCCATGCTATTTGCAGGATATTTTGTGTCTAACGCAGGCGTAGTTGCTGCAGTAACAGGAATAATTGATAAAAGCAGTAGTGATACAATGGTTGCTATGGTAATGATACGCTTCATTTATGTGTCCCCTCTCTATGAATCTAGTAGTATTTTTTACCTACAATTATAATACAACTATTTCGGGTTTTATTCCATACTAAAGATAAAAAGATGTACATTCTTGTCAAATTTTATCGATATGTATAGCGACCCCCTATCCTCAGACGCTAATTTTCGATATAATGTCAAGTAGGTTTATTTTGCAAAGGAGTTTTGTGACTATGACACAAAAAATTTGTGTAGTTGGTTTAGGATATATTGGTCTGCCAACAGCGGTTATGTTTGCTAACCATGGCGTACGCGTACATGGTATGGATGTTAATGAAAAAGCAGTGAGTATGGTTGCTAAAAAACAGCTGCATATTGAAGAGCATGGATTACAAGAGCGTTTAAATAGCGCTATAGATAGCGGTAAGTTTACAGTTTCAACAGAGGTGGAAGAGGCGGATGTTTTTATAATTGCCGTACCATCCCCTATAAACGATGATAAAACAGCGAATTTGGATTATGTACGAAATGCGACGAAGTCTATCGTACCTTTCCTTCGTAAAGGTAATTTAGTTATACTTGAATCAACGGTACCACCGCGTACTGTCGAAGATGTGATGATGCCGATTTTGAAAGAGGCAGGTTTACAATTTGGTACAGAACTTATGATTTCTCACTCTCCGGAACGTGTTATTCCAGGACGTGTATTTGAAGAACTTACAAATAACGATCGTATCGTTGGTGGGATTAACGAAGAATCAAGCCGTCTGACGGCTGATTTATACCGTGTATTTGTTCGTGGTACCATTCATATAACAGACGCAACAACAGCTGAAATGGTCAAAGTAATGGAAAATACGTATCGCGATGTAAATATTGCTTTTGCAAACGAACTTGCAAAGATCTCTGAACGTATAGGAGTTAACGTATGGGAAGCCATTAAGCTTGCAAACTTCCACCCACGTGTGAACATTCACATGCCTGGACCAGGTGTTGGGGGACATTGTATTGCGGTAGATCCATGGTTTTTAGCAGAGCTTCAGCCCGAGCTTGCCAATATTATCACGTTGGCTCGAAACACAAACGACAGCATGCCTGAATATACGGCATTAAAAACAAAGCGCACGTTAGAAGACCGTGGTATTCAGTATGGACGTGTTGCTGTGTTTGGACTTGCGTTTAAAGGAAATATTGATGACATGAGGGAGAGTCCTTCTGTAGAAGTTCTTCACCATCTAGATGAATTAGGTGTAGACTACACAGCATTTGATCCCCATATAAAAGTAAATAATTTGGAGCGTCAAACGCAAAATATGCAAGAGGCCGTTTCGCATGCGGACGTTATCCTTGTTCTAACTGATCATAATGAATTTAAATATTTATTACCAGAAACAGTTAAGGATTTAGTTCGTTCAAAAATTATTATTGATGCGAAAAACTGCATGAACCGAACAGCTTGGGAAGCAGCTGGTTTCGAGGTGCTTGTACTAGGAGATGGAAAATAGTCTTATTAAGCACTCCATTAGCGTAAAATACAGTGAGAAAAGCGACTACAATCAGTCGCTTTTCCTTCAAAATTAGGTGATATATTCATGAAAGAAACGATTCTTGGGGTAGACGTATGTCCTCTTACATATGAAGAGCTAACAGAGCGAATCTTGGCAGATATTGCAGCGGCAAGAAAGTCTTTTATCGTTGCCATCAATCCGGAAAAAATAATGAAGGCACAAGAGGACTTAGAGTTGCGTACATTGCTAAACCGCGCGACATATCAAATTCCTGATGGCATTGGTGTCATATTAGCGTCTAAGCTGAAAAAAGGCAAAATAAGAAAACGTGTGACAGGTATTGATATGATGCTCACACTTTGTGAAATGGCAGCTAAGCACAATAAAAAAATATTTTTATACGGTGCAAAGCCAGGCATCGCTGAAGAAGCAAAATCAAAGCTTGAGGACGTGTACCCTGGGATAAACATTGTCGGTACGCTTGATGGGTATGAAAAGGATGAGCAGCGTATTATCGATACCATTAATAATTCAGATGCTGATATTATTTTTGTCGCAAAAGGTAGCCCTGCCCAAGAAAATTGGATCGTAGATCATATGGAAACACTACGCCCTAATATTTATCAAGGTGTAGGGGGATCATTTGATGTACTATCAGGACGATTAAAGCGAGCTCCTGCTGGATTTCAAAAATTAGGTATGGAGTGGTTCTACCGTTTATTAAAAGAGCCATGGCGCATACAGCGACAAATGGCATTGCCGAAATTTTTGTTAAGAGTTATGAAAGGTTCATAACATTGACAGAATACTGCAAAATTATACCATATACGATAAGGAAGCCTTTTGAGTACTAACGGTCTAAAAGACTGTCACTATAGTGGTTTAATCGTGATTTATCACCAAAACGATAAATGCTAATCCATAAAAATAAGTCGAAAATCTGCTACTATTAATTCTCTCAAATACCAAAATTTTATTTGTTATCTTATACTATCAATGGTAAAATGTTTAAGTAAGGAGAGATTATTTCCTTCTACTCCATATATAAAAATACACACACGGTTGGTAGCCCAGTGGGAAAAACACCTATCCTTTACAGGTTAGGTGTTTTTTCTTGAATAAATCCTCTTGTAGTAAAATGCAAGGGGATATTTTTATTAGAGGAAAGCGATTATCTTTGGTGCTTTTTTTCTAAGTGCCTACAATAGAAAAGTCCGGAGCAATGCATGAGCTCCGGACTTTTTATTATGCTTTTTTCGGTTGAGGTGGGTACGCCTTCCAACCTTTTAATTCGAATTTATCTTTTTTAAGTAAAGATTTGCTGAATATAAATGTCCATGGTTTGCTTGTATTTCCTTTTATCTGGAAGTTACCAAGATTAAAGCCGCCTTCAGCTAAAACATCACCTTGCGCATCCTCTACTATGAGAGGTAGCTGCTTTAATGTGATCGATTTATTATTACCGTTACGAATTAACAATGAAACGTGTAAATCTCCATTTTTTTGAACTTGGGCTTGTAAAGGGACGAATTTGATTTCGCCTCTTTTGGGGACTTCTAAAGTCTCCACCAATTTCACAAGTTGAGCCTTAGAGTCGGGTGTCAAACTGCGCTCCCAGCTTTCATCAAGGTCAAGTGTATTTTGGCGACGCATGTCAAACGCAATTTTCCAGCCTTCTTCTGGGAGCTCGTCCGTTCTTAATTCGTCCTTTGTGAAAATGAAGCGCCAAGGGCGACTACTTTTTGCAGGTATTTTTTCTACCTTCTCTAGGTTAAACACTTTTTCAGCTAAAATATTTTCATCTTTGTCTAACAAACCTATTGACGTAGCACCTAATGAGATTGGCTTTTTTAGTGCATTACGTATAAAAGCTGTCACAACAAAGCTGCCTTGGTCCTGTTTAATATCTAATCCAGAAAGCGATAGCTGTCCTTCACGTAGAGGAGACAGTTCATTATTTAAAAATTGAAAGTAATATTTATCTTCAACACTTAATTTCCAAGCCGAAGGAATTGAAAGCTCTGTTTTCACGAGGTTTTCTGTTTTCTCTTCACTTTCACCGCTGTCTAGTATACTGTTTGAGTCAACGACATCTTCTTGACCCATCATTTTTGGTTTCTTTTTAAAAAATGGAAATTCCATTATTTTGAGTCCTCCTTCTCTACTTCCTGTACAAGCGCAGCTAGCTGACGAGCTGTTTCACGCTCTATTTGATAGAACATATTTGCAAACAACTCAAGCCCTTCACGTTGATATTGACGCATTGGGTCTTCTTGAGAGAAGTGGCGTAGGCCAATCCCTTCTTTAAGTCGTTCCATTGCCTCAATATGCTTTAGCCAATGTTGGTCTACAACCGATAATAATACTCGCTTCATAACAGCTTGTACACGTTCATTATTATCTAACGTTTCAATGTACGCCATATAGTTTTCAAGAACAGGATTAACAATAGTGCGAACATCAGCTATATCTTCCGTATTACTAAAAACTACGTCTTCACTATTAAGAGCTGTTTGCAGTGCTTCTTGAAGTTCAGCCATTTGCCATTCTTCAGGTTCAATCTCCACATCGCATGAACGATTAATTTCTTCCTCTACGTACGAACGAATCATTGGTATCGTAATCGATAAAGCATCCTGCGTATCAATAATTTTTTCGCGAAGCTCGTACACTGTATTACGCTGCTCGTTCAGAACGTTATCAAGCTTTAAGTTGTACTCACGGATAGAGAAGTTTGCTCCTTCACAAATGCGTTGTGTGCGGTCAACAAACTCTTGAATTTTCTTGCTAACAATAAGACCTGTTTCATCTGTTTGAATTGATTTTTGAAGCTTTTCTAATTCATCACGTGCAAAGCGACGGAACATTTCATCTTGAATGGAGATGAAAAATTGCGAACTACCAGGGTCACCTTGACGACCAGAACGACCTTTTAATTGATTATCAATCCGACGGGATTCATGACGTTCTGTTCCTAGTACGTGTAAGCCACCTAGCTCATGGACGCCTTCTCCAAGGACAATGTCTGTTCCTCGTCCAGCCATGTTTGTAGCAATTGTAACGCGTCCTTTTTGGCCAGCAGTAGAAATAAGTTCGATTTCTTGTTCAATCGTTTTTGCGTTCAACAGTTGGTAAGGAATGCCTTCATTTTTAAAGTGCTCTGCCACTTTTTCTGATTGTAAAATGGAAGTCGTTCCAACAAGGATCGGTTGACCAGTTGCATGAATTCGCTTCACTTCTTTGGCAGTAGCCTTATATTTATTATCAATGGTGTCATAAATTTTATCTGGTAAATCAACACGTGCGACTGGCTTGTTTGTTGGTATTTGAATAACGTCCATACCATATAAGTCTTGGAATTCTTTCTCTTCCGTTTTCGCTGTTCCCGTCATCCCACTCAATACAGGATATTGGCGGAAATAGTTCTGGATCGTGATGGCAGCTTGGGTTTTATTTTCTTCCGTTATTTCAACGCCTTCTTTTGCCTCAATTGCTTGGTGAAGTCCATTACTTAACGTACGGCCCTCCATCGGACGACCCGTAAACATATCTATTAATAAAATTTGTCCATCTTTTACAATGTAATCTACGTCACGGTCAAACATCGTTAACGCGCGTAAAGATTGAATAACATAGTGGTACAATGTTTGATGCTCAAGCTCATATAAGTTATCAATATCAAAGCCACGCTCTACTTTTTCAATTCCTTCATCAGTTAGCGTAACTGTGTTCGTTTCTTCATCAAATATATAATGCTTATCTGCTTCAAATGATTTTACGATACGAGCACATAAATAACTTAGCTCGGAGCTAATTCCCGTTTTACCAGCAATAATAAGCGGTGTTTTTGCTTCATCGATTAACACACTATCAACTTCATCTATAATGGCGAAGTGATAAGGACGTTGAATACGTTGTGATGGATCATAGGCCATCTTATCGCGTAAATAGTCAAAACCGAACTCATTGCCGACACCATACGTGATGTCCGCTTTGTATGCCATTTGCTTTTGCTGTGGCATCATCATCGGAAGGTTTAAGCCTACAGTTAGTCCTAAAAACTGATGTATTTTTCCAATCAAGTCACGGTCACGACGAGCTAAATACTCGTTAACTGTTATGACGTGAACGCCTTTTCCTTCAAGGGCACGTAAGTAGCTTGGCAGTGAAGCGACTAATGTTTTACCTTCACCAGTTGCCATTTCAGCAATATTTCCTTCTGTTAAAACAAGACCACCAACGAGCTGAACATCAAAGTGGCGCATACCTGTGACGCGCTTTGATGCTTCGCGTACGACCGCAAATGCTTCGGTTTGGATGTCATATATGGTTTTCCCGTTTGCGAGTTGCTCTTTAAAATAAGCTGTCTTTGCTCGTAACTCTTCATCAGACAAGCCTTCCATATAAGACTCATACTCGTTAATTTTTTCGACAGTTTTATAATAATTTTTCAAACGGCGCTCTTGCTTATCGCCGACAACTTTTTTAAGCAAGTTTCTCACGACTGAAATCTCTCCTCGTCAATACCGATATAAATATAATCTATCGTACAGTATATCACTGTTGATTAACAGATTCATCTAGTCACACAAATTTCCATTAAAATGCCGTGCATTTTTTCGACAAAAGATTTACTTGTAGCTGTTTGTCCATACACCCACCCCCATTCCCATAATTGGAAATGTATGGTATAGTGTTCCTTGGTTTGACGAATAGAAAAAATTTTCCAAAACATGAAACTTTTTTTGGAGTCATTCGTCTAATAGTTTAGGTGACAAAATAAGGCGATGTTGGTTTATTTTTCATTTTAGTAGGGAATATACATAAGCCGACTTGCTTAAGGTTGTTTAGCTTTAATGTAATTTTTAAGAAAAGTAGATTTTCTTCTATATCATCCTGCTTTGAGTGGGTTGTCTTAGTTGTGCGCTTATTTTTCTTTATGAAACTAGCATTATAGCAAACAACCGAAAATTTAAAGGGGGTAAGACCATATGAAGAAGTGGCAAAAAACGGCCGCTACGCTGACACTAGCAACAACTTTACTAGTGCCAAGCTTCGCAACAGCAGCGACCACAGCCGACACGCAAATGCAATACGGCAAACGTTCGTATGATTTGCTAGAGCGTTTAAACATGACGCCGCAACAACAAAGCAAATTAAAGTACGAGCAAAAATCAGAGAAGGAAAGTGTGTTTAGCGAAGACACAATAATTGTGAAGTACTCTTCAAATAAACTTTCTTTCACTGATCACAAGCGTTTAGGTGGATACGTAATTAAGTCGATTCCTAAGCTAGGTTATGATGTTGTTAAAATCCAAAGAGGCCAAAAGATTGATGATGTGATTAAGCGTTATTATTCTACTGGTGATGTTGTGTATGCGGCACCGAGCCAAAAGCCACAACTATATACAACGGAATTTAACGATCCAAAAGTAAGTGAGCAGTACTTTGTGGATTTATTGAATATTGCTGAAGCTCAAAAGCTAGCAGGAAATAACGAAGTCATCGTCGGTGTGCTTGATACGCCAATGGATGTAAATCATCCTGAGTTAAAGGGTAAGGTGTTACCACCATACAATCCTTATAATCCGGCAGATCCTGGTGATTTATACCACTTCCACGCGACACATGTTGCAGGTCTTGTTGCAGCGGAAGCAAACAACAACCAAGGTGGTATTGGTGTGGCACCAAATGTAAAAATCATGCCAGTTGCTGCGCTTGATGCTTACGGTGGTGGATCAGAGTATGGTGTAGCAGATGCGATTTTATATGCTGTTGAAAATGGCGTGGATGTAATTAACATGAGTTTAGGGTTCCCATGGTATACACCATTAATTGAAGAAGCAGTGAAAGTCGCTGTTGACGCAGGCGTTGTTGTCGTAGCATCTGCTGGTAATAGCTACGACACTCATTACAACTATCCTGCCGCTTTACCGGGTGTTATTACAGTTGGAGCAACAAACGACCAAAATAAAAAAGCTGAATTCTCGACATACGGACCACAAATTGATGTGGTAGCTCCAGGTGAAGAGGTATACAGTTCAGTGTATGCACCGGGTGTTGGTCAAAGTTACGCTGATGCAAGCGGTACCTCAATGTCAGGTCCAATTGTTGCGGGTGTAGCAGCATTAATTAAGTCAAACTATCCTGATTTAAATACGTATCAAATTGAACAAATTTTAGAAGAAACAGCAACAGATCTTGGTGATGAAGGCTTTGATCAAGAGTTTGGTTATGGTCTTGTAAATCCAGTTGCTGCTCTTAATTACGATATGTCAAAGCTTACTGAGAAGCCTGAGATGGTAGCTTCGGTTGATACTGCATTTGCAATTCAAGAGCGTGAGCCAGGAGTTTACACTCGTAAAGGATTTATTCAAACTCGCTTTGAAGAGGATTGGGTGAAGCTACCGGTTGTTGCTGGTGAGCAAGTGCAAGCGATTTTACAAAGCTCAGAGAATTATGATCATATGATGGAGCTTCGTTTCTATCCAGAAGGGGCGACAGAATCACAAGAGCCAATCGTGGTGTCCAAACAACGTGAAGGAGAAGCGGAATCTACACTGTTTACTGCAGAAGAAAACGGTACATTACTAGTAGGTGTGAAAGATCGTAACGAAAACTTTGCGCCAGGTGCCGCTTCTATGTACGAATTAGCGTTAATTAAATCAACTGAAATACCAGCGGATGAATCAACGAAGGAAGCACCACTTCCATTAGGTGCTTTACCAGTTGATAGCGACGATTTCTATTTAGCGTTATCCGAAGAGCAAATTGAAGCGCAAAAAGAAGAAATGAAACAGCTACAAGAACAGTTAAAAGAAGAAGATATGTATTACTATGATCCAATGAGTAATGTGATTGCTGATAAAGACTACTTTACTTTCTCAGTAGATGTACCAACAAAAATGAAGTTAAATGTAAGCGGCGTACCTGGTATCAACATCACATTGAAGCTTTACGATGAAATGATGTTTAACCAACCAATGCCAGAAGGAATGCCTGCTTGGGAAAAACGTTACTGGCCGTGGGCTATGCAAGAAACAAACATGAATGGCGATGGTGAAGGCGAAACGTTAGCATTCGAAGCGTATCCTGGTATGACTTACGTATTAGAAGTAGCAGGAAACGGATTCTCTTACGATGATTTCTGGTATTATAGACCACTACCAGTTAGCAGTGGGGATGATGAATTTGAAGTGAAATCATCGTTCATTCCTTACAACGTAACTGCGGAAGCAGTAGAAATGCCTGCTGATGAAGATAACTATCCAATGATGGATTATCCTATGTACGATGAAGAGATGGTAAAAGAAATAGAGGCGAAAGAAGTGGGAGCAGCGAAGGCGACTGATGATGTTATCATTATCGGCGAATCTCGCAGCTACTGGAGCTCAATTGGTAGTGAGCAAGTGGACCAAATTACACAATCAGCTTTAGACTTCCCATTAAGCACAGTGCAATCTGGATACTTCCAAACGCAATGGGATGAAGATTGGTACAACGTATCTGTTGAAGATACTGCGATTTATGAGTTCAGTGCTCCAATGACAGAATCACTTCGTCCTGCTATCTTCTTATATGAGTATGATGCAGAGAAGAATGAAATGTACATGGTGGGCGATCCTTGGATGTCTTATTACTACTATCCAATGGAACAAACAGATGTCACAATCCGAACTATTCTTGAAAAAGATAAGCAGTACTTCTTACAAGTACGCAATGACTACTACTGGTCATTTGATGAGTACAGCGTAAGCTTCAAAAAGATATTAGATGCACCAGTCGATAAAAACGAAAACAACAATGAATTTATCCGTGCGACTATTATGGAGCCTGGTAAAACATTACGTGGTAACTTTGCGCAAAACAATGATTTAGATATTTACTATTACAAGCACACTGATCCAAAAGCAGCATTAGGGTTCTTAGCTGAAACAGTGGAATTAACAGATGCACAGAAGGATGAAATTCCAGAAGAGCTTCGCCAACCACTTGATTTCATCGTTTCAATCGTGGAAGATACAGATGGTAACTTACAGCTTTCTGAAGATGAAATCCTTAAGAGCATGCAATACTACAGCCGTAATTGGGGCCAAGATGCTAAATTCAGTGGTGCCTTCAATGCGAAGAAAGACGTAGGATACTTCTTTATCGTTGAAAGCTGGAGTTGGGGCTCAATAAACGTAAAAGAATACGAAATGTCTCTATTTAACTACGAAGGTTCTGATGAAGACAAAGACGGTCGCGCATTAGCATTAACTGCTGACGGCGCTGGTAAGTGGAAAGCAACTGGTAAACTAAACGGCTTTGTTGACTTCGGTGACAGAGATACGTATGAGTTAAACGTTGCTGAAAAGGGTCTTGTCACAATGGAACTTGAATTACCAAGCGGCCTTGACGGTGTCATCACAGTTTACGACAGTGCGAAGAACGTAATCGCTACATTCAATACGTACCTACAAGATGACAACGAATACGCGAGCCTTGAGCTTGAAAAAGGCAAATACTTCGTAGAGGTTAGCGACGCAATGAAACGCTCGCACACAGACAACTACACATTGCATGTAGAGTGGAAGAAATAGGTCGGATATTTGATCTGACTACGACAACGATCCCGGTTCACACCTTACGGTGTGAGCCGGGATTTTTTGGGTTTGTGCGCGGGTGTTGAGTGTTGGGTGGCGCGTGCGTGGCTTAGTGTTGGGTGAATTGAGGGTGATTTATGTCAACTTGGTGAACATCGACACGGAAGTGGTGAATATTCGACATGAGAGTCGTAGATATTCGACACATTAATGGTAAATAATTGACATTAAATTGATAGATTGTGTATAACTTCAAAGAGGTGGTTATGGGAAGCGTGTTGTGTGGTTAGATTATTCAGTAGAAAATATGTCAACTTGGTGAACATCGACACGAAAGTGGTGATAATCGACACGAGAGTAGTAGATATTCGACATGGAAGTGGTAGATAATCGACACCAGACCGGTAGATAATCGACACCAAAGTGGTAGAAAACAAAATCACTCGTTCAGAAAACCCTTGTAAGAAGTGAAATCCTACCAAAAAACGACAGTTCAAATAACATTCAAACTCCTATCGCATAAATTTTGATAAAATATACCTAGGAGGTGACCTTAGTTGATTAATCGAGAGCATCCTCTCCACATTCAACAAGAGGAAGCAGTGTTAGAGCGTATTCATGAAAGTCATAGTAGTAGAGAAACTGTGGCAAATGATATTAGTGCTGGTTTATCAGGAGATTATGGAGAGAAGCAAACGAACTATTATTTTAAACAGAGTCAGTTGCAGGAAAGCTACACTTACGGAAGACTTCGCTTATGGCACGAGGACTATTTCCAAATAGATAAGTTGGTGGCGTCTAGAAACGTATTAATACCAGTAGAAGTGAAGAACATGTCAGATGAATTAATCTTCACATCGAACGGACAGTTTATTCAAAAGAAACAAGGGGTAGAAATAAAATATCAGAATCCACTTTCACAAGTCAGTATTCAAAGAACCCACCTCGAACGTTGGCTTCGTGCACACTCGATTCATACCCTACCTGTGGAGCACCTCGTTGTATTTACTCATAAGACATCTATCATTAGAAACCCTACAAATGACCAGCAAGTAGCTGAGAGAGTACTTACTGTTGAAAATCTCCCTTCTAAAATCAATCAAATACTTCGAAGTCACTCTAGTCCTGTCATTTCTCAACATCAATTCGAGACACTAAATCAATTATTTATTACTAAGCATGAGCCATTTAAGATTGATATTTTCAAGAAATACCCGGCCGTTTCACGAGATGATATACAAAAGGGCGTCATATGTCCTAGGTGCGCAAAAATTAATATGCATTTAATAAGAGATAAATGGTATTGTCCTGCGTGCGGGCACAAAGACACAAATTGTCACCAAGAAGCACTCTACTCTCATTTTTTACTTTATGGAGGAGCGATTACAAATCAACAAGCGTCAGAGTTTTTACTTTGTAACGATAGGCAAACAAATCGAATTCTCTCTTCACCTTCGTCTGGTCTGCATAGAATAGGGGCGCGGAGAGGCACAAAGTATTTTATGCCTATAGATCAACGGCCAGACATTTTCTTTATAAAATAAACGTATGTCAGTATGAATTTAGTATCACTTCGTACCCTATTGCCCAATCACTAGAACTAACTAGCGATTTCCTGACCACCCAACCGCTAAGGGACAAATCATCGAGTACTCCAACAACTAGCCGCTAATCTCACACATAATATTAATTTTTAGCGAAAGACAGACATTGGTCAATCCTACCATTCTATTCATTTTCCCCATTATGGTAAAATAATAGATAGGAGGTTGAGCCGAGTATGAACTTTAAAAAACTGATTCCTTTAACAACGTTAGCAGCTGCAGCGTGGTTAGGCATAACCGCGACACAAGCAGATGCCCATTTCATAGATGAAACCGCAATAAAAGCAAAAACAGAAACGCAAGCAAGCTATCATTACGAAAGACCGAGATTACTAGAAGAAGATGGCTTTACGTATGAGGATTACTATCCCATTGTGGCGCAATACCAAGGTAAAGTACTTATAGAAAGTCGTTCAACCAAATGGGACACGCAAGACAAGCTCAAAGCTCTCGAAACAGAACTTTTAAAAAATAAGCATGGTGAAGAGCTAAAGCTTCTCGGCAAGATTACGATATATCCAGATTATCCTGAAGGTGACGGGACGCTTGGTCAATATTTTGCCGAATACCAAATAACGAACGGCACTGAATACGATCTGCTTCCAAACCGTCGCATTGAGCTCTACGGTGGCGATGATTTTACCACACCGGAAGAGTTTGCAACAACGCTCGCACATGAGTACGGACATCACTTTACGTTTTATCACCTCCTAGAGGGTGAATCGAAGACGCCGCAGGATTGGTTAGATTCAACCTACGCGAAGCAAAGAGATTTAGATGAACGTGCGCATTCCGATGGTAGCGGAGACTACGAGTGGATGGTACAGGAAGTGTTTGCTGAAGATTACGTGCAACTTTTCGGTTCCGAAACGGCATTAGAAAATCACGTGCAAATGAACCCACATATAGATACGCCATTTGATGACCTGGATATACAGGATTATTGGGTTGAAAGATTACCAAACTATGAAACAAAACAACCAATACCATTCTATATATCTAGCTATGAAAAAAGTAAGCAGGATCCAGCCTACTTTAATTTAGAATTTTATCTTTCTGAGTTAGAAGAGAACACTACAACATATATTCGTGGTCGTGATGGTAAGGGCGTTTACATGCCGGTACTTCTTGATGCTATTACACAACAGCAAACATATCAAAAATGGTTTAGGCACAGCATAGACAATTACTTATATTCGTGGCTACTTGATAGCTATGAGAACCCTACGACACACTTTCAAGCGATTCAACCAGCAACAACAGGTTTTAATAGAGGCTCTCAAACTATTAAAATCACGTATGCAAGCATTCAAGACAGTGTGACAACTGAGCAACAACTCAATCTTTTAAATCAACCAACGATGAAAGAAACGAAAGAGCTGCTGCACGCGGCAGCGTTAAAATACAACATCCCGCCAGAAATTATAAAAGCCCTTGCTTACGTAGAAACGGGTATGAAGCATTTTAATGAACAAGGGGAGCTGATTGTTTCTGAAGACGGTAGAATTGGTATGATGCAGGTGCCAGCTAGCACATTGACAGAGGCTGAGAGCAGAGCGATATCAATTGATAGCCAAATGCTAGCAACTGATATCAATTATAATATTGACATCGCAGCCAAGCTTCTTAATCTTAAATGGGAGTCAGGAACACTTCCAACGATTGCTAATCAGAACAAAAATACGATAGAACATTGGTACTTTGTGCTGATGAGCTACAACGGCTTAAGTAATGAGATTTTTAAAACAATTGAAACTCAGAATCTTATAGAATTATCTGATATACCAGAAGAGACGCTAATATATGACGAAAACAACAACTTAGTAAAAAAACAATACGACTGGTCAATTACAGGAACGCAATCATCACAAACGCTACAACGAGGTGACATGATATACACGGGTGCCAATGCGAAACTACGCAGCAATCCAGAAGGTACACAGCTCACTACGTTGCAAGCATATACACCTTTTAAAATTTTGGCAGGACCTTTTGAAAAAATATCAAAGCATTACGTTATGTATAAGGTGCAAGGTAACGGCTTAGAAGGGTATATTGCATCACCAAACGTTACAAAAGCAAATGTTTATTTTTTCCCAGATATTAAAAGCAATGAGTTAGCAGCAGCGGTCAATTATCTTGCGATGAATAAGCTTGTGACGGGCTATGATGACGGTACTTTCAAGCCGTATGACAGGCTCCTAAGACGTCACGCTGCTAAGCTACTTGTTAACGAGCTTGGACTTTCCCTGCCAGCTGGTTATAAACCTAAAGCAACAGATATCAAACCGGGAGAGTTAAATTACAATGAAATGATCATTGCTGAAGCGCATGGCTTAATGGGGCAAGGAAGTGGCTTAAGACCAAACGAGCATCTCACAAGAGCGCAAATGGCTGCCATCCTAGTACGAGCGTATAACGAACATTATTTTGCACCAACAACGAACAAAAAATTTACAGACCAACATCAATTTTGGAATTACAAGGACATTAATACGCTTGCTTACAACAATATTACTGTTGTAAATGAGTTTAAACCGAACGATTATGTGACACGCGGACAATTTGCGTTATTCTTGACACGCTCATTATTGCTTCGAGATATGCTACAATAAAAGGACACAGCAAAAGGAGAAAGCAGATGAAAAAGTTTTTTCGATATATACTAACATTCATAATACTAGCTGTTGTCCTAATCGTAGTCTTTCGTGATCCTTTACTTCAAGAAATGAAGCAATACTTGTACGTTGAAGAACCGTCACCGATTCCAGCTAGTGACGCTATTATCGTGTTAGGATCAGACGTACGAGGTGAGCGAACGATTAAGGCCGCTGAGCTATTTCGTGAAGGGCTTGGGAGTGTAGTCATTTTATCAGATGGTGGTGCAGCATCGTGGCGGTACAAAACAGTCGATGAAATGTACGCATTGGCTGTAAAAGAAGGCATACCAACACCAGCGATTATAAAAGAAGATCAAGCATCGAGTACGAAGGAAAATGCAATGTTTACAAAGCGTATTCTTGAGGAAAGTGACTTTAAATCAGCGATAGTCATCTCGACAGATTGGCATATGCGCCGCGTCAAGCAAACGTTTGATAAAGCTTTTGTAGGCACAGGCATAGAACTAACCTATGTAGGAGCAACAGACACTCGCTTTTTAGAAAAAGAAAAGTGGTGGGAGGATCCAGAATTACAGCAGACAGTATTAACGGAATGGTCTAAGTTAATTGTGTATTGGTGGAAATAAGTAACGCCCCAGTATAATACGAACAGAAAAAAAGCGGTTCCCGAGGCGGGAGCCGCTTTTATTGATTAAGAGCGCGATATAAAAAGACAGCAAATTGAGCACGCGTTACAGGCTCGTCCGGACGAAATGTACCGTCATCATATCCTGTAGTGATGCCAGAGCTTGCAAGTGCCTGAACGTCATTATAATAAGGAAGAGATGTGTCAATATCTGTAAACGTTATCAAATTATCCGACACCTTTAAGTTAAATGCCTTTACGAACCAAGTTGCTAACTCAGCACGAGTTAACGCTTTAGCAGGGCGAAATTCAGTTTCTTCTATAATAATGTCTTCCTCTAAAAGAGCATTAATGGCTCCAACAGCCCAGTGATAACGAGATACATCTTCATAATTCTCCGAACGATCAGACAAACTAAGTTTGAGTGCTTGTGCCATATAAGCTGCTGCTTCGTCACGAGCAATATTATCATTCGGTAAAAATTGTCCTTCTTCAAAACCGATGAATAGTTTATCTTCAGCAAGGGCTGTTATTTCTTCATACGCCCAATGTTCATCCGTAATATCAGAAAAGGAATTTGCTTCTTCGCTTAAATCTAATACACGACGTGCTCCTATGTAACGGCTCTTCCAGTAATATGGGTCGTTTAAGCTTGAGGTAGAGACACCGACAGATGAAGAAGAGTGGATAAACTTATCGTTTCCGATATATATTCCAGCATGAGATACACCATTTCCTGATGTATTAAAAAAAACAAGGTCCCCTACACGAAGGTTTTCTTTTTTAACAGCTTTCCCTTCGTTAAACATGTCACGTGATGTTCTTGGAAGCTCAACACCAATATATGTATACACTTCATTTATGTAACCTGAGCAATCAAAGCCTTTTGCTGATGTTCCCCCATACAAGTAAGGAACACCTATGTATTTTTTAGCGACAGGCAACAACCGATTATAGTTGTCATATGAATCTTTCGCAAAAGATTCAGTTGTTATAGAAAAAAATATGCAAAAAAGTGAAACCAAAATCAAACTCGTTCGTCTAATCATATGGAAGCAACATCCTCTCGGTTCTCATTTTACCTATTTTGCTAAGATTCTACATATGTTTGTAGTTTAACATAGAAATTTGGCGAGTAGTTTTACAGTTTCGTAACAAATTGACTACAAAATAGGTATATAATGAAAGAGTGTGACATATACTGAAAGGGTTGTGAGATTCATAGAGATGAAATTAATAATCTTCTATTTTGTAACACAATATTAATAAAAAATCTTTGTGAAAACTCTTGCAAATATTGCCACATCTTGTAGAATGGTATAAGAGAGACCCTACATATGTGAGTCTAGCGAAATTACATCTAATTTCCAATTGAATGTTAACAGACTCACATGTAATATAGTAATTGTAGAGCAGAGTTACGAAATACCAAATGAGAGCAGAGTGAAGGTTCTTACAATTTGTTACCATTTGAAAATGCGTTGACATTGTTTCTGCAAAAAACTATACTAGTAGTTGTAATTGTTTTACAAACCTAGTTTAAGAGACTTTAATCTCTCAATCTACGGTTAAATAATAATTTTGATTTATCTAAGGGAGGAAATAACTCAATGGCTTACCAACCAAAGTCGTACCGCAAATTTTTAGCTGGTTCTGTAACAGCTGCATTAGTAGCAACAGCTGTAGCTCCAGTAGCAGCTGCTGACCTTAACTTCACTGATGTTGAAGGTGTAGATGCTGAATTATTAGCAGCACTTAACGCATTAGTAGATCAAGGTGCTATCAACAACGCAGACAAATTTAACCCATGGGATGCTGCAAAACGCGGTCAATTCGCAAAAATGTTAGCAGCTTCTTTAGGACTTAGCCCAATCGAGTCTGAAACAACTTTCACAGACGTAGCGTCATTTGAAGATGCTGGATACTTATTCGCTCTTCAAGCTGCAGGCGTTGAAATCAGTGGTTACGAAAACGGAACACTATTCAAGCCTTTCAACGAATTATCTCGTGCAGCTGCAGCGAAATTAATCGTTCAAGCATTAGGTCTTGAAAACACTGGTGACGAAGTATCTTTCACAGACTTAGGTGCTGTAGATGCTGAAGACCGTGAATACATCCAAATCGCAGCTCAACATGGTATTTTCAATGATGCTGACAAATTCAATCCTTACCAACCACTTAAGCGTGCACAATTAGCATTAGTTCTTTACCGTGCACAACAAAACGGCTTAATCGGTCTTACAGTATCTGAAACTGTAGTTGTAGATGCTGACACATTAAGCGTAACTATGAGCAACGGTGAAGTTTACGATGTTGAACTTGCTGAAGCATTAGAAGCTAACGTTGAAACTGAAGTTACTTTCGAAATCGAAGGTACTGAGTACACTGCAGTTGTAACTTATGTTGTAACTGAAGCAACTGTTACTGGTGTTGAAGCTCTTAACCTAATTCAATTAAACGTTGAACTTAGCACAGTTGCTGGTTTAGACGAAGATACATTAACAGATGAAGCTAAGTATGACCTATCTACTTCTGATGGTACTGATATCGAAGTTGATTCTGTTGAATTAAACGGAACTACATTAACGCTTACTCTTGTTGATAATGTAGATAACCAAGATACAGCTACATTAACTATCAACAAAGACGTACTTGGTACTGATGAAGATCTTGAAATCGAAGATATTGAGTTCTTTGATGCAGTAGTACCAGTTGCTGAGTCAATTGAATTAGTTGGTCCTAACAAATTCAAAGTTTACTTCAGCGAGCCTGTACAAGATCTAAACACTAACACAGTAGAAGTTGAAAACGGCATCTACGGTGTAAGCTCAATCACTGTTGACGGTAACGTTGCTACAGTAGAATTAAGCGCTGATTCTTTAAAAGAAGGCGAATATGAAATCAAAGTTTCAGATTTCAAAGATTACGCTGAATTTAAAGCATTAACAAAAACTTTCACTTTAGATTACGTGAAGGATACTGCAGCTCCAGTTGCTGAAATTACAAAAGCAACTCAAACTGAAGTTAAAATCAAATTCAACAAGCCTGTAGTTCTTGATGAAGAGAACCTAGAAGATTACTTCTATCACACATATAGCGCATACACTCCTGATTCAGTTGAAACTGATGACAATCAAGAGTTCACTTTAACATTCGACACTAACCCACTTGGTGAAGGTACTGTTAAAGTTGTAGTTGACTACAATGCTAACGATGTAGAAATCGAAGATGAGTGGGGCAACGAAATGGCTGGTAATGCAGAGTTCTTCGTAGACATTACAGCTGACAAAACTGCTCCAGAAGTATCAAAAATCACTGTTGAAGATGAAAAAGAAATCAAAGTTTACTTCTCTGAAGAAGTTGTAGATGTAGACGAAGATAACTTCAAATTCTTCGATGCTGATGGTGAAGAGCTTGATCAATCATTCACTGTAAGTGATGTTGACCAAGATGATGATGATCAGTATTTCGTAACAATCAACTTCTCTGGTGACGACCTAAATGGTGACTACACTGTTGAAGTTAAGGATATCGAAGATGCTGCTCTTGAGCCAAATGAAATGAAAACTGTAACTATGTCATTCTCAGTAGAAGATTCAACTGGTATTGACTTAACTGAAGTTGAAGCAGTTGGTGTTGATGGAGATAGCGCAGACTATATCTATGTAACATTCCCTGAAAAAATGGCTACTGACGGTCAATATTCAGTATTAGAAAAATCTAACTACCTAGTTAACGGTGAAACTTTAGGCGATAGCGATAAGATCGAAGTATTCAAAGAAAGCAACAAAGTTAAGATTACACTTGCTGACGAAGATGATTTCGATTTCTCTGAAGAAAAATCAGAATTCTTATCAATCGCTCGTGTAGCTGACTTAGCTGGTAACAAGTCTACTATGTTATCTACTAAAGTTGATGTAACTCCAGATGTATCTCCAGCTATCACAGCTGTTGAACAAGTGGATTACAAAACTATCAAGATCACTCTTGATAAGCCATTAAAAACTGTAGTTGCAAGTGGTTTTGAAGTAACTAACGGTGAGGCAACAGCTACTTTAGCTGCAGTATCTTGGGAAATCAATGATGACAACGAAACAGTTGTAACTGGTACACTTAAATCAACTACTCAAGTATCTGAAGACAACACAGCGGATCTTATTGATTCAGTAAGAATCGTTGCTGATAAGTTAGAATCAGAAACTGGACGCACAGTTGAAACTGGTACATTCTCTGATATCGATGATGCTTATGCTCCTGAATTCTCAGAAGCTACTCGTACCGAAGACGGTAATGTATCAGAAATCGAATTAACATTCACTGAAGTTGTAACTGCTGGAGGCCCTGCTTCTACAGCTCTAGCTTCTTCTTACTTCACAGTTGTTGATGAGTCTGGTGACGAGTTAACATTAGTATTAAGCATGGATGACCTTGACGAAGAAGATGAGTTCTTCGTACAGTTCAATGGTGACGAAACTGTTACTGTATACGTATACGGTAAAGGTGAAGAAGATCTTGACATTGAACTTGTTGAGAACAAATACTTCAAAGATGCTGCTGGTAACAAAGTTGCTAAATTTGAAGAAACAGTTGACGTTGTTGACGCTGACTAATAATACAACAAAGGACCTTGGGATTCTCCCAAGGTTCTTTTTTTGAAAAAAAACTATTATGGCTATCCTGGTATACAGTTGTATTTAATATAGCTTAATGTGGTTTGATATTATGAATAAACAAACTATTTGAGAATATCTCAATGTGTTGTATAGAGGTGTATCTGTATCTTACCCCCTAATAATATACTTCATAGAAATAGTCTAAAGGAAATAGTAGTCCATCTATGTTCTTCTTAAAATTCCACTCATAACATAAAAGATTAACCAATCTAAAAATGTAAAAGTTTGTTATTTTTGCATTATATGAATTATTTAACATTGAACTAAATATGAGTTGTGCTAGAATTTATATGTATAGATTTATAGATAAATGGAGGATGTTATTAAAAATGAAATATCTTAAAAATATATGGGTGATCTTACTCATTCTACTTGTAGTTGCTGGATGTGGAAAAAAAACTGAGAATGTAGCAGAAGTAACAAATAACAAGGAGCAGTATGAAGGAATTGTTGTTCTGGGGAAAAAGCTAGAGGATACTACATTACAAGCAGGAAATGTCTTTAATTTAGGTGAATCAGTTCATTTCCTAGTAAAAATGGAAAACCCTATTGGTAATAGTGAAGTTGAAATAGTTTTAGAAAAATTAAATGAAACAGAAAAGCAATGGGTACAGCTATCAAAAGGTAAATTAGAGGTTGATAAAACGTGGACAGAATTCATGAATGGATTATCAAGCAATGTATTTGAACAAGCTGGCGCAGGTTCTTATCAAATAAAGATTTTAAAAAGTGGGGAAGAAGCTGCACTAGGTCAGTTTATTGTAAATGAGTAGAATCATTAGAATGTGCTTGTAAGGAGAAAATCAATGGTAAATAAGATTAAAAACTTAATGTTTATAGTAGTTTCCATTATATTCGTTGCCTCACCATACTCAAAAGGTTTGTTTTTTGACACTGATTTTAATCGTTGGGCAGTTGTAATTCTAGTTCTTTCGGCTATATCATTTCTATTCATTAATCAGCTGGAACTAAAGTACCTATTTATTTTCACCTGGCCAGCACTGTTTATCATATCCATTCCAACTGCTCTATCACTCAATAGTACGATTATAGAAATCATTCGTTGGACAACCTATGCCACCTTCTTGATTTTATTAGTAGAGGGGAAGAAGAATTTAAATTTTCGTAAACTCAGCCCTATCATTTTCTATCTCACTGGTTCATGGATAGCTTTACTTGGCTTCTTAACTAAATGGGGTATGACTACATTCAAAGATAGCTTTGTTTATGCTGAAAATCGTATGGCGAGTGTGCTGCAATACCCTAATACATTTGCGGCTTTAATAGCAGCATTTATCTTATTTGGACTAATTTACTTAACAAAACTAAAAATGAATCGGAAAGAAATTCTGTTTTATTCATTTCCAATTATTCTTTTTATTAATGCCCTGCTAGCATCTGGTTCTCGAGGTGTGCTAGTAATCTTTCCTATCATATGGTTTATAGGTTTAGTAAGTATAGCTAATGCTAGAAAACAAATTGATTATATCGCATTTTCTGCATCAGCTGTTCTGATTGGCGGAATTGTATTTAGCACCATGCAATTTACTGACATTGGTGTTCCTTATATTAAGGAGATTTTGTATGTAATACTAGGTACATTGGTATATACTTCACTTACCAGTGGATACAAGGAATATTTAAATAGAGTAAAGCTATCTATAATTGAAAAGTACAACCGTAGAATTAGTATTTTAATTCCTACTGCCATAGTTGTTGCGGGCGTACTACTAGTCTTTGACCTATTCTATAAAGGCTTAATCTTTAAGTTACTTCCTCAAAACTTGCAGGAGCGGATAGCTACAATTAACTTCTCAGCTGCTAGTGTCCAAGGAAGACAAGCGTTTTATGATACGGCTTTTAGTATCTTGAAGGAGTCACCATTATTCGGATTTGGTGGAGGGACATGGAGATATTCCTTCACAAAGTTTCAGGAAGTACCATTCTGGTCTACTAATGTGCATAACTTTTATTTAGGGAAATTGATTGACCTTGGATTGTTTGGTGGAACTATATTCTTAGGTGTCTTCGTCTTCTTACTGTATTTAGCTATTCGACAAATATGGATACAAAAGCAAGAAGAACCAACAGTTAAAATTGCAGCCCTTATGAGTATTCTGATGATTCTCTCTCATAGTGCTATGGACTTTAATATGTCGTATGGTACAACGGTTCTTACAGTTATGTGGTTATTTGCAATCATTTTAGAACCTAATATACAAAAATCAACTAATAAGAGTAGAAAACAAGTATTAATTACAAAAACTGTAGGTATTGCAACAGTCTTAACAGTATTAATTATTAATATTGGTTATATGACTGCGGAAAATATGTTAAAAAATCAAAGTAACAGAGATTCAATAGTAGAAACGGAATCTACGTATACTAAAGCAATGAAGTATAATCCATTCAACACGGACTATATAGTAGAACTTGTTGAAATGTATGCAAACGCATATACCAAAACACAAGATCAAGAAATAAAAGCAAACATAAAAACATTAGTAGAAAAAGGGCGTGAATTAGAGCCGCAAAATGCTGAAATGTTATTTAAGTTTGCAAATGCTGCTGAAAAAATCAATGATAAACAATTATCAGTAGAGCTTCTTGAAGACACAATTAAAAATGATAAATATAGAGTTTCTGCTTATTATGCACTTATAGGTTTATACTCCGAAATGGCTCTACAAGCTGCTACAAATGATGATATGGAAAGTAAAAACCTGTATGCAGAAAAAGCAGCTGATTATTATAGTGCTTACATGGATATTTATAACACATTTGGCAATGTTGAAATTGCTGATAAACGCAACTTAAATATAAATGAAAAAGCACACTATTTCGCAGGACAGGCTAATTTCCTGTTAAACGATTTCCAAACAGCAATTGAGGCTTTCAATCGAACTGGTTCAGCAGTTCAAAATAGTAGTGAACTCTTAGTTAGACAAACAGCTATGTTATGTCTAGCATACGCTAATACCGATCCAACAAAAGCAAAGGAAATCTTTGCTGAAGGCCGTGAACTTACTGATAACTTTAACAATTACGTGAACGGTTTTCAAAAGCTCATAAATGACAATTAGAAAAGTAGATTCTGTTTAATAATTTTCAGGGGAAGAGTACGTAGCTTTCCCTTTTTACATTTCCCGTATATTGGATGAGTTGGTTAACTCTTTACAAATTCCTACAAAACACTCATTAGTTCTACATTTTATGCTATATTTAATAAAGAGAAATAGGTCGAACAACAAAGAAGGACAAATAAAATTGATAGTAAAGTTGTTATGGAGGTAGTTAATATGAAAATAGCAATTGCCGGTACTGGTTATGTAGGTTTGGTAACAGGCGTATGCTTGTCAGATATAGGTCATGTTGTTACTTGTGTCGATATTGATGAGAAAAAAGTGGACTTAATGAAAAAAGGTGTCTCTCCTATCTATGAACCTGGTCTAGATGAATTGATGAGAAAAAACATTGAGGCAGAAAGACTATTTTTTACAACAAACTCTCGTGAAGCATATAAAAATGCAGATGTGATCTATATTGCTGTTGGAACCCCAGAACAAGAAGATGGGTCAGCAAACCTAAGCTTTGTAGAAGCTGTAGTGCATGATATTAGTCACTCTATTGAAAGAGATACTATTGTGGTAACAAAGAGTACAGTTCCAGTTGGAACAAATGACTGGATTAAAGGTCTTTTATATAAAGAATTACCTGAAAATCTAAATGTAGCGATTGTGTCCAATCCTGAGTTTTTGCGTGAAGGTTCAGCTATATATGATGCTTTTAATGGAGACCGCATAGTTATTGGTACAGATTGTGAAGAGGCGGCTAGTGTTGTCGAAGAAATTAATAAACCATATGGAATCCCAATTATTAAGACGGACATTCGTAGTGCTGAAATGATAAAGTATGCCTCGAATGCATTCCTTGCAACAAAAATTAGTTTTATTAATGAAATTGCGAATATCTGTGAAAAGGTCAATGCTAATATTGAAGATGTAGCAGTCGGGATTGGAACTGACAATCGCATTGGAACCCAATTTCTAAAGGCCGGTATAGGCTACGGAGGTTCTTGTTTTCCAAAAGATACAAAGGCTTTGGTGCAGATAGCAGGAAATGTAGAGCACAATTTTGAGTTATTAAACTCAGTTATTGAAGTCAATAATAAACAGCAAGCAATGCTTGTACAAAAAGCAAAGCAACATTTGGGTACTCTTTCGGGAAAGAGAATTTCAATCTTAGGCTTGGCTTTCAAACCAAATACAGATGATATTAGAGAGGCTGCATCACTCGTAATTGCTAAAGAATTAGTTAATGAGGGAGCTAGTGTTATTGCTTATGATCCAATTGCTATCGAAAACACTAAAAAAGAATTAGGCAACCTAATTGAGTATACAACATCAGTTGATTTAGCGATAAAAGATTGTGATGCGACTTTTATTGTGACTGAGTGGGAAGAGATTCAACAACTCCCGCTTGAGAAATATAAAGAGTTGATGAAACAACCAATATTGTTCGATGGAAGAAATTGTTATGACATTAAGGAAGCAAAAGAAAATTCTATTTCGTATATTTCTATTGGTAGAGAGGAAGTAGTATGTAAAGATATTACTTGTCTTCAAAAGAATTAAATAACGATGAAGCTATTAATTTCTATTGCTTGTGAAGGGTGACTACATTGATTTTAAAGCTTAAAGAACTATACAAATATAGGAATATGATTATAACCTATACACGTTCTGAAGTAAGAAATAGGTATAAAGGGTCAGTTTTAGGAATATTGTGGGCATTATTGAATCCCGTTTTTCTTTTAATCATATATGGTTTTGTCTTTTCATTTATAATGAGAATACAGATTGAAAATTATTTCCTATTCCTATTTACTGGTTTGTTACCATGGATTTATTTTAGAAGCTCTGTATTAGGAAGTGCAAATTCAATTCTTAGCAATGCTGGTCTAATTAAAAAGGTTTACTTTCCAAGAGAAATTCTTCCGATAAGTGTTAGCTTAAGTAATTTAGTTAATTATTTAATTGGATTAGTGGTCTTACTAGCTGCACTAATTATTTGGGGAAAAGGGTTTTCAATCTACATTTTATATTTGCCTGTTAATATTATAGTTCAGCTAATCCTAACAACAGGATTATCAATTTTCTTTGGAGCGATTACGGTTAATTTTAGAGATATGAGGCAAATTTTAGAAGTCGTAATGATGGGTATGTTTTATTACACACCTATCCTTTATTCAGTAGATATGATTCCAGAAAAATTTCTATGGTTAATGAATCTGAATCCTTTAAAACCAATTATTGAAACGTATCAGGACATTTTGTTTTTTCAAAATGCTCCTAACTTAAAAAATCTTGGATTAGTTTTCATAATATCATTAATAATAACTTATTTGTCATTTATAATTTTTAACAGATTAAATAAATCTTTTGCAGAGAAAATTTAAAGGCAGTGACTTTAATGCAACTAATTGAGGTAAAAGAACTTTCAAAAAGATTCATCCTTAATAATAATACAAATACACTTAAGGATTTGTTAGTTTATAGGAATAAGATAAAACGAAAAGAGTATTGGGCTCTTCAAAATGTGAATTTGTCCGTTAGTAAAGGGGAAGCCGTAGGTATAATAGGAAGAAATGGTTCTGGAAAAAGTACACTTCTAAAAATAATAACAAAAATATTATATCCTACTTCGGGTGAAGTAAATGTACATGGTCGTGTTTCTAGTCTGCTAGAGCTCGGAGCAGGTTTTAAGCCAGACTATACAGGTCTCGAAAATATTTACCTTAATGGTGCAATTCTTGGTCTATCTAAAAAACAAGTCGATGAAAAACTGAAATTTATAATAGAATTCTCAGAACTAGAGGAATTCATTGACCAGCCTGTGAGAAACTACTCTTCAGGTATGTACATGAGACTTGCGTATTCTATAGCTGTTAGTATTAAACCCGACATATTATTGATAGATGAAATATTGGCGGTGGGAGATAAGAAATTTAAAGAAAAAGGTTTAAATCATATACTCAGTTTAAAAGAGCAGGGGACGACAATTATTTTAGTATCGCATTCAGAAGATATGATAAAAAAAGTGTGTGATAGAGTAATATGGATGGACAAGGGTATGAAAAAAGCAGATGGACCTGTAGAGGAAGTCTTTTCAAAATATAATGCGTAATTACTTAAGTAGGAGGGAAGGTTTTGAATCGTTTTTGGGAAGTTATTATAAAACCAATCTTTGAAGCACATAATGTGAAAGATGTAGTTGAGGTAGGATCTCAATATGGGAAAAATACTAAACAACTACTTGAATATATTAGTGAAAAAGAAGGACAGCTTTTTTGTATTGATCCTGCTCCTTTATTTGATACAGTAGAGTTTGAGAAAGAATACTCAAACTTTAAGTTTTATAAAGAATTAAGCTTAAGTGCATTACCGCTCATTGAGAACTATGATGCTGTCTTAATTGATGGAGATCACAATTGGTACACTGTCTATAATGAACTAAAGATAATTGAAAAAAATTTCAATGGAAAAAATAAGTTCCCGTTAGTTCTTATTCACGATATTGGTTGGCCATACGGTAGAAGAGATTTATATTACAATCCAGAAAATATACCACTAGCATACCAACAACCATACAAAAAGTTAGGAATAACTACAGACTCATCCAGTTTGGTGGAAAATGGATTTAATAGTCACCTTAATAACGCAATCTATGAGAACAACCCTCAAAACGGAGTATTAACAGCTGTTGAAGATTTCATTAATGAATCTGAACTAAATTTAAAGCTGTTGAAAATAGAAGGTCTACATGGGCTTGGAGTGATAATAAATTCAGGCGAAGAGCAAGTTGCTAAACTATTCACTGCTGAAAAACTCATTGAAGTCGTAGAAAAAGAACGAATAACTTTAATGATTGAGAATAATAGACTAAAAAATGAAATTAATTCTGTTAATGAAAAAATGACGGAATTGAAGGGTACACTAATAGATGAACTCGATAAGAACCAGACTTTAATTGATAATAATGCAAGGTTGAGAAGAGAGTTATCTTCAATAAATAACCAGTTACAAGAATTAAATGATGAATTTAAAGAAAAAGAAGAAGAATTAAAAAATACTCAAGAGAAATTAGATAACAACAAAGAGATTAAAGATATTTTACAGAACACCATAGATAATTCTATTGGTGAACTAAAAACGATGTTCGAAGAAACGGCCGTGGTGTCTGAGAAATTATATTCAAAAGAGAATGAGATATATATCTTAGAAGAAAAATTAAATGAATTTCAAACGGAAAAAAACAAACTTTCTAAACAAATACAAGAGTTAAAAGGTCAGGCTAAAAATAATCTAATAAGAGCACAGCATGCAGAAATTGCGGCAAACACGCATTTAAACTCAGTTCGATATCAATTAGGAGATATTGTTATAAGTGCATTAAGACCTTCGAAAGATACTTTAAAAGCTCCTTTAAAGTTGATTCAATTAGTGAAGCTGGGTCTCAAAAAACGTAATAATAGAAAAAAAAATAATGAAACTTTAAGGGAAACAAAGAATACTGCAGTTAAGCCTAATAATTTAACTAAAAGTAGACAAATACCGAAAATTAATGCTGAAGAAGTATATAAAGAGATTATAAAAAAGCATAAACAACAAATTGATGTGAAAGTACCAGAAACTTGTCCATTGGTTTCCTTAATTGTATTAAACCGTAACGGTGCAGAACATTTAAGAAGATTGTTTACTTCAATTTTGGAGAATACCATCTATCCGAATTTTGAGATTATCATTTTTGATAATAACTCAAATGATAATAGTTTCGAAGTAATCAATGAGTTCACGCCCAAAGTAACAATTAAACTCATTAAGAATAATTATAATGCTTCATTTTCAGAAGCCAATAATAAAGCAGTAAATGAAGCAAAAGGTGAGTACATTTTATTATTAAATAATGATGTAGAGCCACTTTGGGGTTGGTTAACGGAAATGGTAAATACAATTCAAACAACACCAGGCGTTGGAACAGTTGGATCAAAATTAATATATTCTAAACAGAATAAAAATAGTATTAACAAAGTAAACGAGTTGAAGGTTCAACACACAGGTATTGCTTTCAAAAACACGGTGGATTTTATACAACCGTATAATACTGGTAATGGGTTAGACCCATTTGCTGCTGAAGTCAATCAGAAAAGAGAGCGTGCAGCTGTAACTGCAGCTTGTTTATTAGTAAAGAAAGATTTGTATTTAGAATTAGAAGGTTTAGATGAAGGATACGTCTATGGATACGAAGATGTGGACTTCGGCCTAAAGGTTATAAAAAAAGGGCTTAAAAACATCTACTGTCCAACTTCTGTTCTTTTTCATCATGAATTTGGAACTCAAGAGAAAGACTTGAAAAAAGAAATTCGAGATAGGCGGCTAAAGAATAGAAATCTGCTAAAAAATAAGTGGTTTTATTGGTTGAAAAGACAAATTCTAAACGAAAAATTAAATAATAAAATGATTATAACTGAACAACCATTGAAGATTGCACTAGCAGTGACAGAAGTAGGACCTAATGTGACAGCTGGTGATTACTTTACAGCATTAGAACTAGGAGAGTCTCTCAAGAAGCTAGGCTATTCAGTATATTTTGTTTCTAGGAGAGGAGAGAAAAGTTGGTATACCTTAGAGGAAGATACTGATATATTGATTTCCCTTCTAGAGGCCTATAACCCTATGAAAATTATCAATGCCCCGCACAACTTGGTTAAAATTGCTTGGATGAGAAATTGGTTTGAGCGTTGGATAGAATCACCGGGCTTTGAGAAATATGATGTTTTATTTGCATCGAGTAGCTATGCCAGTGAGCTTGTTAGTAAAAAGATAAATAAACAAGTGTATGTTTTACCTATTGCTACTAATCCCGAACGCTTTAAAAATGGTACTAAAAATGACTTACTATCGTGCGATTATTGTTTTACTGGTAGTTACTGGAATGATCCAAGGGAGATTATTCAACTATTAAATCCTGAAAAAATACCATATGACTTTAAAATTTTCGGGAAAAATTGGGACAAAATTAAAAAGTTCCAACCATATGATCAAGGTTTCTTAAGTTATAAGCAAATTCCGGATCTTTATAAGTCAACTAAGTTAGTAATTGATGATGCCAATCGAGTGACGAAACCATATGGTTCTGTAAATAGTAGGGTATTTGATGCTTTAGCAAGTGGTACTCTGGTAATAACAAATGGAAAACTTGGTGCTGAGGAAACTTTTAAGGGGATACTTCCGACATTTGAAACAAAAGAAGAACTAGAAAATCTGTTGTTGACTTATCTCAATAACGAAAATAAAAGAAATAAGTTGGTCAAAAAATTGCAGGAAGTTGTGCTAACAAATCACACTTATGACAATCGTGCTAAAACGATTCGGGAAATTCTATTAGGTCACCAAGACAAGCTTAAAGTTGCAATAAAAGTTCCTGCTCCTAAATGGGAGGTTGCCCATGAGTGGGGAGATTACCATATGGCCTTAGGATTGAAGAAACAGTTTGAGAAAAAGGGGCATGAAGTAATTATTCAAATGTTACCGGAGTGGGACAATGATAAAGACTTATCATGTGATACGGTTATTGTTTTAAGAGGATTAAGTAGATATAAGCCTAAAAGTCATCATATTAATATTATGTGGAATATATCGCATCCGGATAAGGTTTCTATTGAAGAGTATAATGAATACGATCATGTTTTTATTTCATCCTTTGAATGGGCAAAAATTATTGCAGGAAAAGCAGATGTCCCTGTTACTCCAATGCTTCAATGTACAGACCCTAAGCTATTTCGTAGACCTACAGAAGATGAGGCTAAGAAATATCAACTCTTATTTGTAGGGAATTCACGTAAGATTTATAGAAAAATTATTAAAGACTTGTTACCTACAGATAGAGAGTTAGCTGTTTTTGGAACATTATGGGAGAATATCATCGATCGTAAGTATATTAAAGGGAAACACATTCTTAATACAGATCTATATAAATACTATGGCTCGTGTGATATTTTACTAAATGATCACTGGGATGATATGAGACAAAAGGGCTTTATTTCAAATCGGATATTTGATGGTTTAGCATCCGAGGCTTTTATTATCACAGATAAAGTCGAGGGAATTGAGGATATGTTTGGAGATGCAATAGTAACATATGAAACAAAAGAAGAACTTCGTGATTTAATTGAATATTATATTGAAAATCCAGAAGAACGAAAGATCAAAGCCAAAAGAGGTTCAGATATTGTGAGAAGATCTCATACTTATGAGAATAGAGTTAGTACCTTTATAGATACAATTGAAATGTTAATCAGAAAGAATTAATATCTAAAATCTTTCTTAAGCAATAAAGGTATGACGAAAGGTGTAGAATTCTTTTCTTCACCTTTCTGCTTAGAAAACGTGTTAATACTATGGTTAAGGAAGGATGGCAATATGAAAGGCATTATCCTAGCAGGTGGAAGTGGAACGAGACTTTATCCATTAACAAGAACTATTTCTAAACAATTACTACCTATTTATGATAAACCCATGATTTATTATCCTCTTTCAATTCTTATGCTTGCTGGTATTAAGGAGATATTAATCATTTCAACACCACAAGATATTGGTAGATTTGAAGAGTTGTTAGGTGATGGGTCAGATATAGGTATTACACTGTCTTATGCTATTCAGCCTTCGCCAGATGGACTAGCTCAAGCTTTTATTATTGGAGAAGATTTTATTGGTGATGATAATGTTGCGTTAGTACTAGGGGATAATATTTTCTACGGACACGGATTAACAGATTTACTGCTTAAGGCAGCTAATCGTCCGAGCGGTGCTACAGTGTTTGGTTATTATGTAAATGATCCAGAACGCTTTGGGGTTGTTGATTTTGATCAAACGGGAAAAGTTGTTTCGATTGAGGAGAAGCCAGCCGAACCAAAATCAAATTTTGCTGTAACAGGTTTATATTTTTATGATAACCGTGTAATTGATATTGCTAAGAGCATTAAGCCTTCTGCTCGTGGTGAGCTTGAGATTACCGATGTGAATAAAGCATATTTAGAATCTGGTGACTTGCAAGTTGAATTACTTGGTCGCGGGTTTGCTTGGTTAGATACAGGTACACATGAATCGTTATTAGAGGCTTCCCAATTTATTGAGACTATTGAAAAGCGCCAAAGCTTAAAGGTTGCATGTATTGAGGAAATTGCATTTAGAATGGGCTACATTACAGTTGACCAATTAATTGCATTAGCAGAACCTCTTGCTAAGAATGAGTACGGTAAATATTTATTAAAATTAGCAAAACGCTCAAAATCTATAATGATATAAAGTGGTGAAAAAGCTATGAAGGTTATGGAAACCAAACTTCCAGGTGTAGTGATTATTGAGCCTAAAGTGTTCGGTGATCACCGTGGTTTTTTTATGGAAACGTATAATCAACAGGTGTTTGAAGAAAACAATATAAAGTATAACTTTATTCAGGACAATCACTCTCTTTCTGTACCAGCTGGTACGATCAGAGGTTTACACTATCAATTAGAGCCAAAGGCACAAACTAAATTAGTACGTTGTATTCGAGGAGCAATTTATGATGTGGCAGTTGATATTCGTAAAGGTTCTCCTACATTCGGGCAATGGGTTGGTGTAATCTTGAGTGAGGCTAACAAACGTCAGCTGTTAGTACCTAAAGGGTTTGCACATGGATTTTGTACGTTAGTTGACAATACGGAGGTAACTTATAAGGTAGATGAATTATATTCACCTGAACATGATAGAGGAATACTTTGGAATGACCCGTTATTAAATATTGATTGGCCAACTTCCCATGCGATTCTATCGGAAAAAGATACAAAACATCCCGTATTACAGGAAGCGGAGAATAACTTTACTTTTTAGGGGGCATTAGCATGAAACTTCTCGTCACTGGCGGAGCGGGCTTTATAGGCAGTAATTTTGTTAGGTATATGGTGAATCAATATCCCACTTATCATATATACAATCTTGATGTTTTAACGTATGCAGGGAATTTGGAGAATCTCGCCGATATTGAAGGAGCGTCAAATTATACCTTTTTGAAGGGTGATATTACTGACCGAAACTATATTAAGCAGATTTTTACGGAGTATCAGTTTGATGCGGTACTTAATTTTGCTGCGGAATCACATGTTGATAGAAGTATTACGGACCCTGGTATTTTTGTTACGACAAATGTACAGGGGACGCAGGTGTTACTAGATGCTGCTAAGCAATTTAATGTGGCTAAATATGTACAAGTATCAACGGATGAAGTATATGGAACGTTAGGGGAGACAGGATATTTTACGGAAGAGACTCCTTTAGCGCCTAATAGTCCATATAGTGCAAGTAAGGCTGGTGCTGATATGCTTGTTAGAGCATATCATGAAACGTTCGGACTACCAGTCAATATTACTAGATGTTCGAATAACTATGGTCCTTATCATTTTCCTGAAAAGCTTATTCCACTCATGATTATTAATGCTCTTCATGATAAGCAGCTTCCTGTGTATGGTGATGGATTGAATGTTCGTGATTGGTTGCATGTAGAAGACCATTGCCGAGCTATAGATCTTGTTCTTCATAAAGGTGTGAATGGTGAAGTGTATAATGTGGGTGGCAACAATGAGCGCACAAATTTAGAGGTTGTCAAAGCGATATTGAACAAATTAGGAAAGCCAGAATCTCTTATTAAATATGTAGAGGATCGTCTAGGGCATGACCGTAGATACGCCATTGATGCTACTAAAATTCGTGAGCAGCTTGGTTGGGAACCAAAATATACGTTTGAACAGGGCGTTGGTGAAACTGTTCACTGGTATATAGAGAATGAACAATGGTGGAGCAATATCATCGCTGGTACGTACCAAGAGTATTATAAAACTCATTATTCTAAAAAATTAGGTGTGTAAGCTATGAAAGTATTAGTGACTGGTGCAAACGGACAGTTAGGGCAAGATGTTGTTAAAGCTCTTCAGACAAATAATATGCAGGCATTAGCGTATGATAGAGATACGCTTGATATTACTGACCAAGAAGCTGTGGAAAAAGGATTCGAGGAGGTACAGCCTGATGCTGTTATTCATTGTGCAGCCTATACACAAGTAGATCAAGCCGAAACAGATACTGACGGTGCGTACGATGTGAATGTTAACGGAACTCGTAATATTGTCGTTGCGGCGGAACAAGTCAATGCAAAAGTGATTTACATTAGCACCGACTATGTTTTTAATGGACAAGGAACAAAGCCATACTCAGAATTTGACCAATGTGCACCGCTTGGCGTCTACGGCTATACAAAGTATGCTGGTGAAGAATTAACAAAGAGCTTATCTTCAAAGTTCTTTATTGTCCGGACAGCATGGGTATATGGGTTATATGGCAATAACTTTGTTAAAACAATGCTACGTCTTGCGTCGGAACGTGATGAGTTAGGAGTAGTGGCGGACCAGACAGGTTCACCTACTAATACAAAAGATTTAGCTGAATTTTTAGTAGAGTTAATTCAAACCAATAAATATGGGATTTACCATGGTACGAACACAGGTCAATGCTCATGGTATGACTTTGCTCAAGCTATCTTTGAAGAAGCTAACGTAAAAGTGAAAGTGAATCCACTGACGACAGCTGATTTTCCGAGACCTGCGCCTCGTCCGGCTTATTCTGTATTAGGGAATCAGGCGTTGCGTACAAATGGGTTCAAACCGTTACCACCATGGAGAGAGTCGTTACGTCATTTTTTAAAGGAATGGAAGCAATATGAATCCAACCGTAGCAATACAAATAGTCACCTATAATAGTAGTAAAGATATAGAGACATGCTTAGAAGCTGTCTATAATCAGACACACCCAATTGCATGTATTTGTGTGATAGACAATGCTTCTAGTGATGACATGATGAAGCAGTTGCAGCCTTATTCTGACCAGGCACAGATTGTTGCTAATTCGGATAACAACGGCTTTGCTGGCGGTCATAATCAAGGATTTGCATTGTCAGAAACAGAATATATTTTAGTTCTTAATCCGGATGTTGTTATGCATCCGGATTATGTTCGTGAGTTGGTTCACTTTATGGAGCAAAACCCCGAATATGGGATGGCGACAGGTAAGCTTTTTAAAAATAAAGCAGCGACTGTGATTGATTCAACGGGTATTGTGATGAAAAAGAATCGCCGAGCATTCGATCGTGGTGCAGATTCAACGGAGTTATCAAGTTGGGAACACAGCGCTGACGTGTTTGGTGTATCAGGTGCAGCTGCGCTTTATCGCCGCACTATGATTGAAGATGTTTCAATAGATGGTGAATTTTTTGATGAAAGCTTTTTCGCCTATAAAGAGGACGTTGACGTGTGCTGGCGAGCACAGCTAATGGGTTGGCAAGCAAGGTTTGTGTCAACAGCTTTTGCGTATCATGCGAGAGGCTGGAACACTGACAAGTCGCGTAAAGATGTGAATCTTAAAATACGGCGCCACTCTTATATCAATCGCTATTATTACATCGTGAAAAATGATACATGGCTTTACCTTATATTACATGCTCCTTTTATTTTATTCTATGAAATATTAAGCATTGGCTATGTTATCATAAAAGAAAGAGAGTTACTGGAGGCATGGTCGCATATTTGGAAACAAAGGAAACAGTTATTCTCTAAACGAAGAGCTATTCAAAAAAAGCGACGCGTATCTTACAAAACTATTTATCAGTTTTTTCAAGGAGTTTGGTAATGAAATCATTTGTTGATATTAGTATTATTATTGTAAATTACAATACAAAAAAGCTAACAATAGATGCTATTTCTTCTGTGCTATGTTCAAATACCTCATACACATATGAGATTCTTGTAGTAGATAATGCGTCCTCAGACGGAAGTGTAGAAGCTATCAGGCAGCAACATTCAGAAGTTAAAATCATTGCAAATGATCACAACGTTGGGTTTTCTAAGGCAAATAACCAAGCTATTAAAATTGCGACTGGTCGCTATATTTTACTTTTGAATTCTGATACAATAGTTCATGAAGCTACTTTACAAATAATGACAAAATTAATGGATGAACAGCCAAAGATTGGGGCAAGTGGCTGTAAAGTCCTTTTGCCGAACGGAGAGTTAGATAAGGCATGTAAGCGTGGCTTTCCAACGCCTAGTGCATCTTTCTTTTACATTAGTAAACTAACAAAGCTGTTCCCTACTAATCCATCTATCAACCGTTATCATATGGGACATATTCAGCCTGATCAAGCAAGTTCGATTGACTGCCTTGTTGGTGCTTTTATGATGGTTCGAAAGGAAACGATTGATCGAGTGGGCCTCCTTGATGAGACATTTTTTATGTATGGTGAAGATATAGATTGGTGTTATCGTATTAAAGAGGCAGGCTGGGATATTTATTATTATCCTAAAACTCATATTATTCATTATAAAGGGGCAAGTAGTCGTAAGAAGCCTAAAAAAATAGTGTATGAGTTTCATAGAGCCATGTATATTTTTCATAAAAAGCATTATGAGAAGAAATACTCATTTCTTGTGAATTGGCTTGTGTACGGAGGAATTGGATTAAAATTAGGTTTAGCTCTAGCAACAAATAGTTTGAAAAACAAAAGGTGATAAATATGATACGGGGAAGAGAACGTTTTTTAACACAACTATATGCGATTACGGACCTGATTAGTTCGCAAATTGCGTTCATATTGGCATGGTATATTCAATTTAATTTACTTCTTCCAGAAACAATTGGTCATCTTCCGTTTGAAACATATTGGTTTTGGAGCTTAGTGTATGGCGGGATCTCTTTATTAATTGGATACACTATTTCTCTATATTCTCCAAAGCGAAAAATGAAATTTGCTATAGAGCTTGCAAAGATTTTACAAGTACATGTGTTTAGTATGTTTATGCTACTAAGCTTACTTTTCTTATATAAAGACATTCATATGTCGCGCTCATTTCTATTAATCTTCTTTGCTATGAATTTGGTGATGATTGCTCTATATCGTCTCACTCTAAAACAAACCTTACGTGAGGTTCGCCGAAGAGGGTATAATAAGCAGTTTGTGTTGATAGTGGGAGCAGGCAAGCTAGGTGAAGCTTACTATAACAATTTGCAAAAGCATCCGGAATTTGGGTTGCGTGTTGTGGGATTATTAGATGATTTTAAAGAAGAGTTCGAATTAGATAAAAAGATCTCGATATTGGGTAAATTGAGCGACTTAGAGAGTGTTCTTGAAAGTAGAATTGTAGATGAAGTGGTTATTGCGTTGCCGTTAGCTGTATACAGTAAGTATCGTAGTATAGTGGCGACGTGTGAAAAAGCAGGTGTTCGGGCCACGATTATCCCGGATTTTTATGATATTTTACCTGCAACACCTCACTTTGAGAGTTTTGGTGAGCTACCAATCATTAATGTTCGTGATGTGCCACTTGATGAGATTCGAAACCGCATCAACAAAAGAGTGTTTGATGTGTTGTTTTCCTTAGGTGTTATCGTCGTCACAGCGCCAATAATGTTGTTGGTTGCTGTTGCTATAAAGGTGACGTCACCAGGTCCAATCATTTTCAAGCAAGAGCGGGTGGGCTTGAATCGACGGACGTTTATGATGTATAAGTTTCGCTCAATGAAATGCGAGTCAGCAGTAGTTGCCAACACAGGTTGGACAACCGCGGATGACCCGCGTAAAACGAAGCTAGGCACGTTTTTAAGAAAAACAAGCCTAGATGAGTTGCCACAGTTTTTTAATGTATTAAAAGGTGATATGAGTGTGGTTGGACCAAGGCCAGAGCGGCCACATTTCGTTGATCAATTTAAAGAAGAAATCCCTAAATATATGATTAAGCACCATGTTAGACCAGGGATTACAGGCTGGGCTCAGGTATGTGGCTTGCGTGGTGATACATCCATTAAGGAACGCATTGTCCATGACATATTTTATATTGAAAATTGGACATTATTATTTGATATAAAAATCGTTATTCTCACGTTTATAAAAGGGTTTATAAATAAAAATGCATATTAAACTGAAAGAATCCTCGAGGTAGTAGGGGATTCTTTTTTGTCTGTAGAAAGTGGATGTACCTCCCTAACAAGCAGCAACAATGATGTTGAGGTGTGTACGTGCTAATTCATATGCCTAAGCTGCGATAGGCATATAATTCTTCTCTTGAAAAATATTGTCGAGCAACCTCTAAATATATCAGTGCTATCACCTGCTAGCAATCTACTAACAACATGATAGATTCCTAATAGTACAAATCATCAGTCTGCTATCAAATAACATGTTACATTGCAATCGTACGAAGTCAAAAAATCTATCAGGATAAGCGTGTAATATTTTGTAAAATTTTTCCGAAAAAATATAATAGTATAAATTATTTAAAAAATTTACACAATATTACTTTGAATTTTACGACAAGTTTGGTATATTATTCTTTGTTGAGTTATCTGAATATTTTATTAAGGTTGTATATTCAGATGATTAATTTGTCGAAAGGGGGAATTGTTTACGATTTTATCCTTTTTCAAATCATATTTACATATTAAGGAGGAGTTAATGCAGTGAAAATGAGAAAGAATCTTGCGGTTTTATTAACATTTTTAATGGTATTTTCCAATGCAATGTTTGGAAGCAGTGCTTTTGCAAACAGTGGAAATACTAGTTTACCAGAAAGAGAGAATTTAAAAGAGAAATTACTCACGCAAACTTTTGAAGATAGCGATGAGGTTCGAGTTATTGTTGAGTTAGAGGGAGAAGCTCCAATAGATTTTGCTACCCGCCAAAAAACACTCTACAAAGATTTATCAGAGTCCACAAAGGCAAGCTTAGAAAGTGAAGCTGCAAAGAAATCAGAAGATGCTTTAAATACTCTAAAAGCTGAGAATATCGATATCCAAGTAGAGAATGTTTACACAGCTATTGCAAATGGCTTTAGCGGTTCTGTAAAATTCGGTGATATCGAAAGAATTAAGCAAATTCCACAAGTTAAAAACGTTTATATTAGCAATCAGTATGAACGTCCTCAGCCAGAACCTGATATGACAGAAAGTCATGCATTTGTTCAATCAACACAAACATGGGGCGACGCACAATATAAAGGAGAAGGTACAATTGTTGCTGTTATCGACTCCGGTACTGATCCATTCCATAAGGATTTTGTCATTACAGATTTAAGTGCTTCAGAAGGGTACTTAACTCAAGCTGAAGTTGAAGAAAAAATTGCAGAACACGGTTTACTTGGTAAGTATTATAGTGAAAAAGTACCGTATGCGTATAACTACTATGACAAAGGGCATGACATTATGGATTTAGGTCCATCAGCGTCTATGCATGGTATGCACGTGGCAGGTACTGTTGCTGCTAACGGTGATCCAAATAACGGTGGTATTCAAGGTGTGGCACCTGAAGCGCAAGTTTTAGGTATGAAAGTATTCAGTAACGACCCTAACTATCCTTCAACATGGACTGACATTTATGTCGTTGCTATCGACGAGGCGATCAAGTTAGGTGCCGATGTTATTAACATGAGTCTAGGTAGCACAGCAGCTTTCGTTGCAGACGATGGCTTAGAAAGTGTATGGATCACAAAAGCAGTAGAAAACGGTCTTGTTGTTTCTGTTTCTGCTGGTAACTCTGGTCACATTGCTGATGGTTACGGTAACCCACTAGCAGCCAATCCTGATATCGGGGTAGTAGGCTCTCCTGGTTTATCTAAAGATACTATTCAAGTTGCTGCTTCAGGTAACTATGTATACTTATATGAAACACCAGTTGTAGTAAAGGCTGTGTACGAGGAAGTATACGAAGAAGCTGCGGCAAGCGTGGATATTGAGTTAACGGATTTAAATCTTGAAGAAGCGCCAGCATCTAGTGAAACGACTTACGGTGAAACAACAGTTGAACTTACTGGTTATGGTGCAGATGACTGGGCGGAAGCGTTCGGTTCAGGTGAGATTGAATTAGTCACTATCGGTGGAAAGTTAGGCTTCCCAGAAGATTTTGAAGGGGTAGATGTAAAAGATAAAGTTGTTCTTGTACAACGTGGTGCTTTGGCATTTATCGACAAAACACAATATGCGATGGAAGCTGGAGCAGCTGGTATCATCGTGTATGACCATGGCTTAGCACCTTTCTATAAAGATCAAGGTAACTGGGCTTTAATACCGTTTATGAAGATTTCAAAAGCAGATGGTCAAGCGCTTGAAGCATTATTTACAGAGGATACAGTATCAGTCAATTTATCTGTTGATGTTGATGGTGTGAATTCTCAAGAAGGACCAGAAGTTGGAAAGGTTACAGGTTTCTCATCTTGGGGTACTACACCAAGCTTAGAGCTTAAGCCAGAACTTACAGCGCCAGGTGGTCATATATACTCTACGTTCCAAAAAGATACGTATGGTTTTATGAGTGGTACATCGATGGCAGCACCACATGTTGCAGGTGGTTCAGCTCTAGTTATTCAATATTTGAAAGAGGAGTTCCCGGGTTTATCTTCTGAAGAAAGAGCACGTCTTGCAAAAGTTCTATTAATGAACACAGGTAAGATAATTACGCATGAAGATGGCACTCCGTTCTCACCTCGTCAGCAAGGTGCTGGTATGATGCAAACATATAATGCTGTATCAACTCCAGTAACTGTTGTTGATCCGTCAACAAACGAAGCGAAGGTTGAGTTGTTTGAAATTGCGGACAGTGCTACAACATTTACACTTGAAGCAGAAAACCATACAGATCAAGCTGTTACGTACAAAGTGGACACAACAGTATTGAAGGATATGGTTGTAACTGCAGGTGGTGTTGAGTACAACGCATTACAATCAGAAGTAATTGATGCAACAGTGAATGTGTCAGGATCTAACGTAGATGGTGATTACATCACGGTTCCTGCTAATGGTTCAACTACGTTTGTAGTAACTGTATCATTTGATGGATTAGTTGAAGTTGACAACTTCGTAGAAGGTTTTGTAACGTTAACGCATGAAACAAAGCCTGATTTATCAGTTCCATTCCTTAGTTTCTATGGTGACTGGGATAGACCAGCTATTTTAGATGGTGATCCAACTGTAGATGGAGATTCTGTATTCTATGATTTAGATTGGGCATATGGTTTAGGACCTTGGTCTCGTTTCTTCGATGATGCTTGGTTCAGCATGCCGAACCCTGAGAATCAATATGTATTATCTCCAAATGGAGATGGATTCAATGATGTATTAGATCCATTCTTCACATTCTTACGTAACGCTAAAGAAGTAGAATATAACATTTTAGCAAGTGATGGTAAAAAATTACGTACACTTGTAAAACAAGAAGATGTTCGTAAAAACTATTTTGATGCTGGTAACGGCGATCTTTACTACTTTATTGATGGCGGATTATGGGATGGTAGTGTTCGTTTTGCTCCAGTAGCAGAAGGTGATTACTTCTATGAAGTAAAAGCAACGGTTGACTTCCCAGGTGCAGAGGCACAATTTGTAAGATATCCAATCATTGTGGACGTAACTGCTCCAGCTGTAGATGTAACGTACGATGATGCGACAAACACAGTTATGTGGACAGCTACTGAAGAAGGATCAGGTATTTCTTACTTTGAAGTACTTGAAAATGGTGAATCTGTAGCACAACTTGATGCTGATGCAACTAGCTACACACTTCCTGCAGGTGCAGAAGAAGTTGTTGTTGATGTAGTAGCAGTTGACTACGGATATAACGTTGGTGGCGATACTGTTGTAGTAAATGACAACACAATCCCAACAATCAATGTTCTTTCACCAGCACCATTTGGTACTTACAACACTAAAGAAGTACTTGTTCAAGGTACAGTTGCTGATGGTACACTAGTAACAGATATCACTGTTAACGGTAAATCAGTGCCAGTTGGATTTAATCCAGACCTTGGCGAGTATGTATTTAGCACAACATTAACGTATGAGCAAGATGGTAAGTATGAAGTACTAATTGGAGCAACAGATGAACAAGGCAACGCAATTGAAATTGCGCGTCATATTTTCATCGACTCAACTCCAGGTACGATTACAGTAAATGACGCTCCTCAGTGGGTGCCAGGAGATCAAGGTTCATTTGAATTAAGTGTTACTTTAGAAGATAACTATCGTCAAATCGATTTCTATATCGATGATAACTATGAGTATGGTAATCCATTTAACGAGCCACTTGTAATGGATGGCTTTACGGAAACTCTTACTCGTACATTAGACTTAAAAATGGGTCTAAACACGTTCTTATTAACACTTGAAGATTTAGGCGGTAACGTGACACAAGAAGTTGTAAAAGTATGGAGAGGCGAAGAGCCACCTACTACTGGTATTACTTCATTCACGGTTGAGCCGTCTGAATATGTAAGCATGAACCGTCCAACTGTTATTACAGCAGCAGCTAACGGAGCGGTAGAATGGAACGTAACTGTTACATCTCCATCTGATGAAGTAGTGGCTGAGTGGACTAGTGAAGGCGATACATTTACTGCAGAATATGCAGTAGATAAATATGCATCTAATGGTTTATACACTGTTACAGTGAATGCATTAGATATGAATGGTGAATTGTTAGATACAGACGTTAAATCATTTAACGTGTATAACTATTCAACAATGATTGAATCTATTGACGTATTAAACGGCAATGGTGAAGCACAAAGCGTATTCGCAGAAGGCGATGTTGCAAACATTTCTGCAACAGTGAAGAACCTTGAGTCTACTCATATTGCAAATCCAATGTTAATCATCCAAGTTCGTGATGAGGATAATAGAGTAGTAGGTAAATCCTTCTTAACAATGAGTATGTTAAATGCTGATGGTTCAAACGGTCTCGGTATGGAATTACTACTAGATGGTTTAGCTGAAGGTGAGTATTATATCGATGTATTTGTTTGGACTGGTTGGGATATGAATCCACTGTCAGCAGCAAGCAAAGGTGAGGTTACTTTCACTATAGAATAATCACCTAATTAGTACGCAAGGGAGGGGAGTCATTCCCTCTCCCTTGATTTTTTTAAAAAGACGGTGTACATATCTTCCAGCTTTATGTTATGAAAGGAGTCCACAAATGAAGAAGCGCATATTTATATGTTTAACCATGATATCTCTAATCTTCTCTTCTGTTATTCCAGCTTTTGCAGCATCTACATCTTTAACAGTCTCCACTGATGCGGACACATATCTTCCAGGAGAAAAAGTAACAATAAGTGGATCTGTTTTTCAAGATGGACAGCCAGCTCCTGAGTTAAATCCTAGATTATCAGTAAAGGCCCCGAATAGTTCAAGTGTTTTTAACTGGCAATGGTCTGAAGAAGAGGTGGAAGAAGATGGCTCTATCTCTACCTTTTTCACATTAAATGATGATGCAGCACTAGGGGAATACACGGTAACAATAGTGGCTGCTGAAACTACTGAAACAACGACCTTCACGGTTGTTGAAGCAAAAGAAGTAAATGTTGTAACGGTTTCTACTGATAAGCAATCTTATGTACAAGGAGAAAAAGTTACTATTAATGGAACAGTTCTGCGTGATGGTCAACCAGCTCCTCAGTTGAATCCGACAGTTACTGTAAAGGCACCAAATGGATCCAGTATATTTAACTGGCAATGGTCTGAAGCTGAAGCTAAGGAAGATGGATCATTCTCTACTTCTTTTACTTTGAATGAAGACGCTGTGGTAGGCAATTACAAAGTAACGTTAGTAGCTGGGGAAGAGTCAGAAAACGTGACTTTCAACGTATCTGAAGGTACGACTCCAGAAGAAGGTTTTATATTAACTGATAAAAATACGTATGAACAAGGTGATAAAGTAACGATTAGTGGAAAGGTTCTTCAAGATGGTGAACCTGCTCCGCAATTAAACCCTAGATTATCAGTTATCGATCCACGTGGCACAAGCATATTCAACTGGCAGTGGTCAGAGGATGAGGTTGAAGCGGATGGAACAATTTCTATCTTTTTCACATTAAATGATGATGCTAAGCTAGGTACGTATACTGTTAAGCTAGTAACTGGAGAAGAAACAAAAGAATCTACTTTTACTGTTACTGAGCAAACTTTAGACAAGCAAGTTACCGTTTCAACTGATAGTGACAAGTATGACCAGGGTGACACAGTTACTATTACAGGTGAGGTATCACAAGGTGGTAGTGCCGTAACTTCGGCGAATGTCAAAGTGACCGTGGAGAAAAATGGTGAGCCTCTTAAAGTCGTTACTGTACAAACAGATGATGACGGGAACTATGAATATGAGTATGAGCTAGCAAGTGATGCAACAGTTGGTTCATACACAGTAAAAGTAACAGCGTTAGATCATGAGGTTACAACGACGTTCATGGTGTCATTAAAGAGCTCTGGCGGTTCTAATCCTCCTGGAAATCCTGTCCCAGGTCCATCACCTGTGACACCAGATAAGGGGAATAATGGCAAGCAAGACGTTGCTTTAAGTAATGTATTAACACAAATCAATAATGAAAAAGCTAAAAATGTATTGATTAAACTTTTAGATGGTAACGTAGCTGCAAATGTTCAAAAGGATGTTTTACAAAAATTAGTTGAGAAGCAAAAAGGTTTAACGATTGAAGGCGAAAAAGCTACTTTAACTTTCACAGCGAAAACACTACAAAAGCTTTTAGAAAAAGCAAATGGCTCTTTAGTTTTTGCAGCACATAAAGTAGAGCATGATATGAAGGGGCACAAGGCAACTTCTGATGTATTTGACTTTACGGTGACAAACACATTAACTAACAAGCTTATTACGGAGTTTGAGCAACCTGTTGTCGTTGAAATTAAAGTTGATACTACAAAGGTGAAAGATGCTCGTAAAACGGCTGTATACTATTGGAATGAAGAAGAGCAAGAATGGCAATATGTTGGCGGTACTATGACAGAGAATGGAACAATGATGTTCAAAACACATCACTTCTCCGTATATGCTGCTATTGAGCAAGACAAAACATTTGCTGACATTACAGGTTGGGATTGGGCGAAGGACCAAATCGAGGTGTTAGCGTCACGTGATATCATCCAAGGGAAATCAGTAGATGTATTCGCGCCAGGTGCTAACGTAACAAGAGCACAATTTGCGATTTTATTAAGTCGCGCATTGAATTTACCGCAAAAGGCATACGCAGGAGTATTCTCAGATGTCCCTGCGACAATGGACTGGGCTGCACCAGAAATTGAAGCAGCATATCATGCAGGCATTGTAACTGGTAAAGATGATGGCACATTCGATCCATATAGCCCAATCACTCGTCAACAAATGGCGGCTATGATCGCAAGAGCGATTAACTATCAATATCCAACTCTAGCAGAGACTGAAATGAAACAATTATCATTTGAAGATGCTACTCAAATTCACGGATACGCTGTGGAATCGGTACAATTAGCATTCTCTTTAGGCATCATTCAAGGAAAGCAAGAAGGTAAGATTTTTGCTCCAGCAGAATTTGCAACGAGAGCACAAACGGCAGTAATGCTGTATCGCTTGCTTGATATTGCAGAGGAGTTTTAATAGACTCCCACTACAATAACGCGCTAATTGGTTAACCAATAGCCGACATGAAAAAGGGAAGTAGACGTGGTCTGCTTCCCTTTTTATATGTAATAAGTGTGATTCAGCGCAAATTCGTTATCGCATGACGACAGCTTTTTACTTAATCACAACTCTCCTATTTTCTTCATGTGATTGCTTTGCTGCTTCGTTAATTTGTGTAAGTTTCAGCATATCATCGGTTGTAATGGTTGGCTTTGCTCCATTTTGAATGGCATCCGCCCACTGTTCCATTGGTGTAGGGATTGGTGCAGGTATGTCAGATGGTGTCGCCCAATTCTCATTAGAGAGCTTTGTACTTCTTATTTTTACAGAAGTATCTTCAATCATGATGGTTCCGTCTGTGCCGTAGAGCTCGAGCTGAAATGGACTACCGTTTGAGACGAAGCTTGTTTCTAAAATGCCAAGAGCACCTGACTCGTATTCGACGATAACGGCAGCGTTATCATCGACTTGTAGATGATCTAAAAATGTATGTAAGCGAGCGGTGACTGCTTTGGCTGGACCAGCAAGACGGTTTGACAGATATATAGGGTGTGCCCCTAAGTCAATGAGTGCGCCACCGCCGCAAAGCTTCTTATCGTAAAAATACTCAGGTAACCAGTCGGCAACAGCTCCGTTATGAGCACAACGACAGCGAATTGACGTGAGCGTACCGATTAGACCTTCATCAAGTGCTTTCTGCGCGTATAAATAGTAATCCTCTGTTAACCTCGGCAGTGATAGCATGAGCTGTACTACATTTTGCTCCACTGCTTGAAAAATTTCTTCGCAATCCGCGACTGTGAACGCTAGCACCTTCTCGGAATATATGTGTTTGTTGTGCTGTGCAGCAGCCAAGATGACTTCCTTATGCATGGATGTTGGCGTATCTACAATAACACCATCTATGTCGGGATTTTTGAGAACGTTTTCTAGTTTAGGCTCAAACGGTACACCAAGCTCCGCTGCCCAGCTTTCCCCTCGGGCACTGTCTTCATCCCAAATTACTGAAATTTCTATGTCTGGATGCTGCATCGCTTCTCTTGCATAGTCAACGGCATGTACATGCCACTTGCTTAACATGGCCACTTTAATCATCATGTTCACTCCTTCATTGTCTTTGGTTAGATTATATCACTTAAGGTGTGAGTTGGTAGTTTAAGAGTGGTGCGAGACTTTGAATTTGTGGCGTTGCTCCGTATTTTACCACTTTGGTGTCGAATATCTACAGGTTCTGTGTCGAAATTTAACCACTTTCGTGTCGATATTCTACCAGTTGCATGTCGAATTTCTACCACTTTCGTGTCGATATTCACTAATTTGCCATAATGTAAGTATAAAAAAGTAGCCGTTAAAAAACGGCTACTGCTTAAAATATTACGAACTCATAGTTTGAATCTTATTTAACAGCTTAGTTACAATGCCTTCTTTTTTCAATTCCATATCGTCTAAATCGGAAGAGTAGATTTTAAAATTGTTTTTTCCGTTGTTTTTGGCAGAGTACATCGCTTTGTCGGCATGTATAATGAGAGTTTCTTTATTTTCACCATCATCTGGATACATACTGATGCCAATACTTAGGGAGATTTTTGCTTCTTCACCATTAATATTGTAAGGCAAGGCTACATAATCTAGTATTCTTTGCGCAATAACTTCAATATCCGTTTTACATGTTTCCTCGAACACCAAGACGAATTCATCTCCACCTATGCGAGCAATTAAGTCTTCTTCGCGAATACATTCAATTAATCGTCTTGCTATTTTTTTTAATAGAATATCGCCTGCATCGTGACCTTGTGTGTCATTAACTTTTTTAAAGTCGTCAATGTCAATAAACATAATCGTAAAATTATGGTTGTGACGCTTTGAGCGTGCTAACGCTTTTTCAATATGACGATTCAACAGTTTTCTGTTTGGTAAGTCAGTTATTTCATCATAATAGGCAAGCTGTTTAAGCTCGATTTCCAGTTCTTTTTGTTTTGTTATATCAATAATCTGACCACTTATTTTAATTACTTCGTCCGCATCATTTTTTATAGGCTTTGCTATTTTAAGTATCCAGCGGGTACCGTATTGCGGATGAGAAATGCGAAATTCTGATTGAATCGGTTCGCCCAGCAAAAGGTTGCTTGTATTGTCAGTGTATTCCTCTAAATCTTGTGGGTGAATTAAATCATAGAACAACTGCTGATCTTTAGACAACTCCTGAACTGAGTGGCCGTAAATTTGTTCAAACCCTGCTGACAAAGTAAGTTTATGCGTTCGTAGGTCATAAATAAAAATCCCACCAAAAGATGAGTTGAAAGCTTCCTCTAGCTCGAATGATTTATGTTGCAATTGCTGGTTTTCCGCGGATAATCTTTCGACTTCTAGGTGTAAATGCTGATTTTCAGCGGATAATCTTTGAGTGTCCTGGTGCAGTTGCTTTTTTTTCGCTGTTAAACTTTGAACATCTAGGTGAAGTTGCTGATTCTCAGTCGATAAGCTTTGAAGATCCAGGTGCAGTTGCTTATTTTGCATGCTAAGTTTCCAAAGGACAACAAAAATAAGCAATACTAAAATTAAATGTATGAGAATGTTAGAACTGAGAAGAACATTGTTTAGTATCGATAAAGTAACTATCATAGCTATTATAAAAACGTTTGCTATTCTTTCTTTTTGTAACATAAAAAAGCCCTCTTTCATGAAAGAGATTATATGTTTATCATACTATACTCGTTAGGGTTTGTCGTGTCTTGTCGAATAATTGGAAAAATATAATGTGTCACAATTGATAATTGACTTTAAAACCTAATTAGCAATTTTTAAATAGCAAATCAGCAGGGTTTTTCACAATATAATTAGTTAATATCAGCTTAAGTATAAGTTCGACTCATTTAATTAATGTAGATTCTTATATTGAATGCATGCTTGTTAAAAGAAAGCTTTTTACCTCAAAATATAGTAATCCTTTTAAAATAATCTGTAGGAAGTGTGAAGTGTGTCCAATGTATGGCAATTTAATGGAACTAATTGATATACTGTGTAAATATATGTAGAATATTGTAAGTGTGTTAATATTATCCAAATATACTTTGCCTATCAACAATTAAGTGCGGGGAGTTTATTCGCAATACTAATAATAATTAAGAGTTTTGTAAATCGGTTTCGTGCTTTGCCTTTATTAATAACGATTCACAAATCAAGTTTACCGCTTTTTTCAGTTCAGTAGTTTGGATGCTGTTGCTTTAGGAAGGATTGTGCGTTAAGTATGACGAGAATATCTTTTGATTTGGTAGGTTTTACTTTAGATGAGGATGTTTTTTCAGACTTTGGTTTGCTTTTGCTAAGCAAAGGTACGCGTCTAACAGAGAGGCATATAATAATTCTTCAAAATCATATGGGAAGTCAGCATGTGAAGGTAACTCGTGAAATAAATGAGCCCTTTATTCAAGAAAACCCACTTCATTCTAGAATAACATCTATTGAGCAGGCGTACAGTGAAAGTATCACAAAGATGAGAGATTTATTTAATCTTTTTAATATCACCAATCAGGTCCCATCAATTAAAGAAATTGAAACCATTTATACACCATTATTACATAATATACTGAAAGAAGATAATTTATTTTGTTTACTTGATATTTTGGAAGATTCCCAGTATTTCACATACACGCATTCAATCAATGTGTCTATTATTTCAGCTATTATTGGGAAGCTTTTAGGAAAGACGAAAGATGAGTTATTCACCATAGCTGAGATGGGTATTTTTCATGATTTAGGTAAGTTAAGCATTCCTAGTGAGATAATAAATAAACCTGAGGCTTTGAACGATAACGAATGGCACATGGTAAAAAATCACCCATTGTATGGTGCAAAGCTTATTCAACAAATAGGAGAAAAACGTCTTGCTATTATGGAAGCTGCTTTATACCATCATGAGAGATTAGATGGAACGGGGTATCCTAAAAAATTAACAGGTGGACAAATTCCGCACCTTGTTCAAATTATATCTATAGCGGATGTGTTTGATGCAATAGCTTCAAGTCGTCCATATAAAAAGTGCCACTCTCACGTTCGAGCTGTCTTGGAGATAATGAGAGATACTTACGATGGAAAGTTCAATCCAGCTATTACTATTCCTTTTGTACGCTATGTAATGAGGCAATATGTACGGAAGAAAGTCAGGTTAAGTGATGGTAGAACTGGTGAGGTTATCTTTATTCATGATCACGAGCCTCATAAACCACTAATAAAACTAGAGAGTAATAAATATATAGATTTACGAAGGGAAACGAGTATTCGCGTAATTGATTTAGTCTAAAAAAAACAAGAGGTGAGAAGGAATGGGTGTTATAGAGGAATTAAAAATGAGTGATATTAAAAAGAAAAACATATTGTTATATGTAGTGTTTTCAATCTCATTAGTAGCTGCCACTGGACAAATGTTGGTTGGACAAGAGATTGATAAAGTTATTTTTTATGGTAGTGAAATCATAATCTTTAGCCTGCTGTTAGTCTTGTTACAGTTTATATTAAAACGACCTAATATTTTTCCTTACGCTAGTATTCTCTTAGTATATTCCTATGCCATTTCTGCCATATTTATTTTGGAGCCAAGCGGGGAGCTTTTAATAGTTATTTTATTTTTAGCTTTAATTTCTTCTCTTCATTTAAATAAGAGAGTATTTGTCCTTGGATATAGTTTAGGATTAGTAGGGATCGTTCTTAGTAAAATTTTCTCTCAGAGTGATGTTGAAATTTTTCCAACTCTGACTTTAATATATGTTTTGAGTGGGGTTGTATTATGGGTTGTGATCCATATGAATACACAACAATTTAATCAACTACAAAAAGTCCTTACCGCAACAGAGGAAGAGAGTATGCAAAAAGAAAAACAGACGCAACAGCTTGAAGAGAATGTTTCATCTATTCTAGAGGCTATTTCTAGTGTGAATCAGCAAATTCAAACTAGTGTAACTTCACAAAGTGAAATGAAACATGCCATTCAAGAGATTTCCTCTGGTAGTCAAATGCAGTCAGAGCAAATAGGTGCTATCTCTCAAAACGCTGTTGAAACAATGCATTCAATGGAGTCGCTACATGATTTAACTTTAGAAATTCAGACGGACATAGAAAAGGCTAATACTACTGTTGCAGAAGGTGATGAACGAATAAGTGAGTTTGCAGATGATATAATGCTTTTACAAAAAACAATTTCAGATTTACAGAAGACGTTCCATGCGCTAACTTCTACTATTCAAGAGACAAATAATTTCACATCAATCATACAAGGAATTACAGAACAAACTAGTTTGTTAGCACTTAATGCTTCTATTGAAGCTGCAAGAGCGGGTGAGGCGGGTAAAGGTTTTTCAGTAGTAGCATCGGAGATAAGAAAGCTTGCAGAAGTAACAAGGGAAACTACCGAAAAGATTAATCAAAATCTTGGGCGTTTAAACTTACACAACTCGGAAGCTGTTTCGAAAATGAATGAAAGTAGTATAAGTATTAACCAGGGTGTTGAGTCAACGCATGTTGTTACTTCGATTTTTGATAGTGTAAAAGCAACATTTGAAAAGTTAAATAAGCACTTCATAGAATTAACCAATACGGCTCATAATGTAAAACATAAAACAGAAAGTGTAGAGGTTTCAACGAATGAGTTAGCAGCTGTCATAGAGCAATCGTCTGCTAGTTTAGAAGAGATGAGCGCAACAGTCGAAACACTTGCAACAGACAATAATACGATTGCACATTTTATGGCTCAAACTTCTGAGAAGGCGGAAGCAATACGAGCAACCATAAATTAAGATTTATGTAAAAGGTAAGAATTATAAATATATAAAGATAAGGTGATTGCTGTTTAAAAGTAATCACCTTTTTTAGTATTCAATTTTTTCTAACATTCACGAATTATTTATGCAGGAATTTTGCAAACGTTTACAGAATATTCATACTTATATAAATAGAGGGGGGATTTATTTGTCAGAAACAACAGTAGTAAAACGATCATTCTTGCCGAAACGGCGTTCTTCTCGGATTTTAGTTATCACTTTACTAATCATTGCCGCACTTCTACTCACTACTATTACAAGCGCCTACCTTTATCTACGATTAAGTCTACCTGCTACAAGAGGAACTATTACTTTATCCGAACTAGAAAATCCTGTCACTGTGTACCGTGACGAGAATGGTGTCCCACACATTGAAGCATCCAATTTACATGATCTATATGTGGCTCAAGGATTTGTTACTGCACAGGATCGCCTATTTCAGATGGATTTAAGTCGGCGACAGGCATCGGGGCTGTTAAGCGAGGTAATGGGTGAAGGACTGTTAGAAAGGGATAAATTTTTCCGCACGTTTGGCTTACGCCGCGCAGCCGAGGCATCATACGAAATTTACTCACCGAAAGCAAAGCAAATTTTACAATGGTATGCTGATGGGGTTAATGCTTTTATGGAAAATGAGAATTTACCGGTGGAATTTACGTTAGCTGGCTATAAGCCTAGTGAATGGACGCCGATTGACTCATTAACAATCGGAAAATATATGGCTTATGACTTGGGAGGCCATTGGACTGGTCAAGCCTTTCGCCATTACTTACTACAAAATTTTTCAGAAGACAAAGCGCTTGAGCTGTTTCCTACATATCCGGAGGATGGGGCTTTAAATATTGAGGAAATAAAGCTAAGCTCGATTGATATTGCAGAAAGCTTTGCTGGTGCGCACATTCCGAATGAATATAATGGTAGTAATAACTGGGTCGTGGCTGGGGAGAAAACTGAATCTGGACTGCCACTATTAGCGGATGACCCGCATCTCGGTCTAGGGACACCATCAATATGGTATGAAACGCATTTAAAATCAGAAGATGTAAATGTGAGTGGGGTTATTTTTGCAGGAGTACCAGGAATTATTGTCGGACGAAACGATTATATTGCTTGGGGTGTGACGAATGTCGGACCGGATGTGCAAGATTTATATATTGAAAAAAGAAATCCAGACAATCCGTATGAATTTTTATATAAGAATACATGGGAGCAAGCGGAGGTTGTAAAAGAAACGATTCCGGTTAAAGATAGTGAGCCTGTTGAATATGAAATAGTAATCACTCGACACGGCCCGATTTTCTCTGAATTCGCTCTGCCGGAAGCGAGTGACACGGCACTTGCTTTGAAGTGGACGGGGCATATGGCGTCAACGGAGCTTGAAGCTGTGTTGGAAATGAATCGGGCGACAAACTGGGATGAGTTTAAAGAAGCCCTCACATATTTCCACACACCGGCACAAAACTTTGTGTTCGCGTCGACAGATGGCACGATTGCATATCGTGCAAATGGTTTAATTCCTATTCGTGAAAAAGGCAATAGCATAGTGCCTGTGCCTGGCTGGACAGGAGAATATGAGTGGAACGGATTTATCCCGTGGGATGAGCTGCCAACGACTGTGAATCCTGAGGAAGGCTTTGTTGCGACAGCGAATAATAAGGTGATAGGCGATTCGTATCCATATCATTTATCAAATACGTGGGCTGAGCCGTATCGCCAGGAGCGTATTCAAGAGGTGCTGCGTAGCAAGGATAAACTTTCGGTAGAAGATATGAAAGCACTACAAAATGATTTTTATAGCAAGCAAGCGGAACAGCTCTTACCAGTTTTACTCGATGAGTTAAAAGCAAAGCAAAGTGAGCTAACGGATGTGGAGCAGGAGGCTATGGAGTTACTTGCGCAGTGGAACTATGTCGAGGATGTCTCACTTCCGCAACCACTTGTGTTTGGAATTTGGATGGAGGAGTATGTTGATTATTTATTTGAGGACCGCTTTCCAGAAGATATTTATAAATTAATGGAGGGCGAGGATTTGATTGTAGCTGACATGATTGTCTCGGCTAATAACGGTGACGTTAGTTCATGGATGTCTGACAAAGGTGGGTTAGAGCAGGTTACCGTTGAAACATACAAAATCGCTGTCGCACGTTCCGTTGAGGAACAGGGAAGCAACCCGGAAAAATGGCAGTGGGGAGAGTTTCATCAAGTATATTTTGATCACCCGTTGTCTGCTATTGAGCCGCTTCATTTATTTTTTGATCCTAAAGGGCCTGTGCCAATGGGAGGCGGGCAGAAGACAGTTGGTCGTGCCGGCTGGAATGAGGACACCGGAATTGTCACACATGGGGCGCCTTGGCGAACGGTCGTAGATTTAAGCGACATGACAAAATCCTGGAATGTGGTCGCACCAGGGCAATCAGGTCATCGACTCAGCCGTTGGTACGGCGATCAAATAGACGAATGGACTAGTGGACAATATCATGCCACATATATAGAAGGCTATGAAAATACAAATCATAGACTCGTGCTAAAGCCGAAATAAGTAGGCCTGCCAAAGGGCGTTCTCGATGCGGAACGCTCTTTGTTGTTTTGTTTGCCGATCGTGAAAAAATGATGCCCGTCACCTAGAACTGATTTTTTGATGTTGGAGCTTTGGACATTAAGGACTCACGTTATGTAATTCCTGTTAAATAACACCCCTAACCCATAGTTATTTACTGTAAAATAATAATATGAAAGGTCGTGATAACTAGTGAAAACAATAGCTTATTATATTTCTGATTACGGATTTGGGCATGTCACACGTAGTACGGCGTTAATTAGGCAGTTACTACAATGTGATGACACAATTCATATTATAGTGAATCATTCGTATGGCCTCGATTTTCTTCGTAAGGCGCTTGTATCGGATCGTGTTAGCTTTCGTGAGCGCGAGACAGATATCGGCTTTTTTCTGAAAGAAGGCTCGATTCAACCAGACCGGGAGCGACTTCGTGCGGAGTATGAGAAGTACATAGCAGCAAAGCCCTCTTTTATAAAAGAGGAAATTGCTTTTCTACAGTCACAACGTGTGGATGCGGTTGTATCAGATATTTTTCCTTGGCCATTTGAAGCTGCGAAAGCTGTCGGATTACCAGGAATTGGTGTGTCCAATTTCACTTGGTACACCGCATATTTGGATTTGCTCACAGAAGAAGAACTCACCCCACTGAAGGAAGCGTATCAATGTATGAGTGCTTTTATTGAGATTGAGCCATGTGTTGAGCCGACATGGGCGGATAATGTTGTTCCTCATTCCTTTTTTGCTAGGGCGATTGACGCAGAAGAAGTGAACCGAATACGTCAGAACGCTGATCCTACCGGTACAAAACAGCTTATATATTTTGGCTTAGGTATGAAAATTGATGCGGGGCGACTAGATGAGTTGCCATTATGGAGCAGCGACAATTGCCATTTTATCGTTGCTTGGAATACAGATGTGGATGGACCAAACATTACAAAAATTCCGCGAGACTACCTTGAAACGCAAAACTATGTCGCGGCGGCGGACCTTGCCATTTCAAAGCCGGGCTGGAGTACGGTTGCGGAAGCATTAACAGCCCAAGTACCTTTGTTGCTAGTAGAACGAGAGGGAATGCGAGAAGACGCGCAAACAATAGCCTATCTACGCGAACGACAGCTTTGTCATACAGTGAGGTGGGAGCAATTACGAGAATTTAAAATCGACGATGCATTGCTTCAATCTACCAAAGCGCAACAACGAATTGAAGTACAGCAAGAAGCTAGAGATATTGCCGTGGACATTTTACGATTAATCAATTAACGTAGAAATAATGCAGGTTAAGAAAGCTGTAATCCTAGTAGATGAAGCTACGAGTATATAGATTTTCTACGTAATATGACGATTGCCGAACAGTATACAATGTTATTGGAAAAATGATATGTAAAACTAATCAATACTATATACGTAATAGTGGTAATTACTGTTATATCGTGATTGCCCTTTTTTTCTGTGCGGAATAACTTTCCGTAGTGGAGGTTACCGCTTACGAAGGTTTGTGCGTTTAATTTAATGCATCTAAACTATGTGAGAAATTGCACATTTATTGTGGTATTTCATTGTAAAATTTTGTAATATAATAGTAGAGTAATGAAATAGTGTGCTTGCAAATTCAGATGATAAAAGAGAGTTAGAGGTATATGAAGGTAGACTTCTCGCATTACAACTGTTAAATGGGAAAAGGTCCTAATTAATTAAATGGAATACGAAGTTATTGCGGTTTAAAGACCAGGATGAGATGTACATCTTTTTATCTACAATTTAAATAAAAATTTCAAATTTAATGGTAAAATAGTAGTATTTTTGATAGAATATTCTAGTATTACCCAATTTTGTAAGGTACCTCTTTTTTGCGTAAAGACCTTGTTCAGCATTATTTGGAGAGGTTGTTGATGCTATGAATATGCCTACATATATTGAACAGCGAAATGAACTAATGGCGAAGCTTTTATGTGGATTTTATGTACTAGAATTAATTATCAATGTTTTAGTAGAAGGGCTTGACATGTTATTTCCTCCAGTGGGCTTAGTTTTCTGTCTTGTTCTCATACTGCTTGTATACAAACGAATCGCCCCTAACATAACTATGTATATTATAATTACCTCATTGTATGGCTATTTATTTTATCTCATCACGGATTATCCGTATTTAGTAAACTTTATGTTTGTTTATATAGGACTTGTGCTGAGTTCCATCTATCAAAGCTATAAAGCAATTATGTATGCAGGTGTACTCACGGTAGGGCTCACATTTTACAGCTTTTTTTCTTTTCATAATGAGATTTTTCCGAATGTTTCAACATCAGACTTGGTGTATCTAGTCATGTTTGCTGCCTTTATTACAATTTTCTTCTTATTTTACATCCGCTTTATAACATCAATTGTCGATAGATCAAATGAAACACAGCAGAAGCTTCAATATACACTAGATAGTGCGAATATTGTGACATGGTCGTATGAGATTGATACGGGTTTTTTAAAACTTTCTAACAGCAATGGGACATTCAGCTTTTTAGAGAGAGATTACAAAAGTGACACGATCTTTTTACATAGCTTGCTACATGAGGATGATGTAAGTGAGGTCGCATTTCTTGAGGAACGTCTAAGAAATGGGTTCTCGCAGACACATGAATTTCGCTTTGAGCTGGATGCAAAAACGATTTGGGTGGAGTGTCATGGCTATCCTGTGAAGTATGAGGGAAGCATTACACATGTTGAAGGAGTTTTAATTGATATAACACGCAGAAAAGAACTCGAAGCGCACATGACCTATATGGCCTATCACGACCATTTAACTGGATTGCCTAATCGTATGATGTTAAAAACATGGTATCCGCAAGTGATTAAGAAGTGTAAAAATAAGTTTGCCGTTATGTTTATTGATTTTGACAATTTTAAAAATATCAATGATACATATGGTCACGATATAGGTGACAAAGTGTTGAAAGAGGTTACTAATCAACTAAAAGAGGCTTTGCGTGCAACAGATATGCTGTCGCGTATCGGTGGTGACGAATTCACCGCTGTCATTGCCAATGTTGATATTGACAAAGCGCTCGATGTAGCAAATCGAATTTTGGAAGAACTACAAAACGGAGTCATGATAGAAGGTCACCACATCGAAGTAACAGCTAGCATTGGGGTGTGCTATCCAGAGCGTGAACTAGAGCTGGAAAAACTTTTGCAGTACGCTGACGAGGCGATGTATAATGCTAAGCAAGAAGGAAAAAATCAAATTTCTATTTGGAACGAAAAAGATATTTTAAATAAAAATATATCATAAATGGATCCCAGCTAGTAGTTTCGTATTAGCTGGGATTTCTCATGACTGATTAAATTTATTATGTTAAAATAGTGCAAAACTTGTAAAAATGAGGAAGACACATCGATGACAAAACAAGATAAAGCATTTTACAATCAGAGGAATACTATTATTTTCACGTTAATTCTATTATTTTTTAGTACGCAAGTAATGTTTAATATTATACAAGAAGGGATAGCGAGTATATTTCCTCCGGCCTTTGTTTTTATTGGCTTCGCTTCTGTAGTCCTTTTATTAATAGTCAAACAGATTTGTCCTGTGCTTATGATGTACCTTATTGTTGTTCTAATGTATGTTTATTTTTTCTTTTTGTTACTAGATTCGCCTTATCTCGTGAACTACATATTTATGTGGTTAGGGTTAATTATGAGCACTATGTATCAAAATTATCGAATCATTTTGATAGCTAGTGCAGCCTCGACAATTCTCACGATCTATACATTTTTCTATCTTCATGAAGAAATATTCCCAAACGTGGTGCTCGAGGACTTAACATATTTAATTCTTTTTGGCGTATTTGTATCATCCTTTTTACTAGTGTTTATTAAATACAGCTTACGATTGTGGCAGGATGCTGTGATAGCTAAAGAAAAACTTCAGTACACGCTGGAAAATACAGACATAAGCACATGGTCTCTAGAACTGAAAACAGGTTGTATTCAATTGTCTAATCCACTTGTTTGTATGCGTGCCATACCGGAGCAATTTTCAATCAAACAATTGACGAATTACATCTCAAGTGAGCAACACACCACTGTTGAGCAGGCTTATAATTCTATGAAAAAAGGAAATAGAGAGACGATAGAACTTAAGATAGTGTCGCAGGATCGCGTGTTTTGGTTTCAGTGCCGCGGTATCCCAATTATGAATAATTTCGGCTCTGTCGTCCGTATCGAAGGTGTTATGCTTGATGTAACAAAGCAAAAAGAGACAGAGGAGCACATGAAAAAATTAGCATACCATGACCATTTAACCGGTGTGGCAAACAGGTTAAAGCTGCAGCACACTTTTAGTCTATTAAAAGATATAAATAGTCATTCCATCGCAGTTTTATTTATAGACCTCAACTTTTTTAAACACATAAATGATACATACGGACACGATATAGGAGATATACTTTTGCAAAAAGTCGCAATCCACCTAAAAGATCAACTTCGTGAAGTAGATACGCTCGCTCGTATTGGAGGCGACGAATTTGTCGCACTTTTATCAAATGTAACCGATGAACAAGCTGTTGCGATTATGAACCGCATCCATGAAACATTAGAAAAACCTTTTTCGGTTCAAAATAATTTAATCCCTGTTTCAGCGAGTATCGGTGTATCTATGTATACTGATGAACAACAAACACTCGAACAATTAATTAAACAAGCTGATAAAGCGATGTACGAGGACAAAAGAAGCTAGGCAAACTGGGGACGGTTCTCGTGCTTCCTTCGGATACCGAAGGAAGCACGAGAACCGTCCTTATGCTTTATACGGAATTATTAGAAAACATTGACATTTATATTAGTATAATAATAGAATGGTAAAGTAGTGTAATTTTTCTATAAATTCTCATAGATAGAAAATTTACAAAATACATAGAAAGAAGGGGTAAAAATATGAAGTTAAAGCAACTTTTCACGTTGTTGACGGCAATCTTGTTGATTTTTTCTAACGCAGCAGGATATGTTGCATCTGCAGCAAGTCAGTCAACAGAGAAAGTACGCGTTATTGTTGAGCTTGATCAAGAGCCAGGTATTGCGTACGCGAAAAAAGCTAATAAAAAATTTGGCGATTTATCAGATGCAGAGAAAGCAACACTGCAAAATAAGGCGTTACGCCAACAATCTTATGTTAAACAGGATATGAATAACAGCAAGATTGATATTACATACAAAGAAAGCTTTACAACTATTTTTAACGGATTTAGTGGTGAGGTTAGCGCTCAAGATGTCGCAAAAATCAAACAACTACCTAACGTTAAAAATGTTTATGTAGCGCATGAGTACAAGCGTCCAGCTGTTGTGGCAGACCCACAGATGTCATCAAGTACTAATATGGTGACAGCGCAAAAAGTATGGGGTGAGCTTGGCTATAAAGGTGAAGGTATGGTTGTAGCTGTACTTGATACGGGTATTGACCCTTGGCACAAGGATATGGTGCTAAGCGATGAAACAGTACCTGCCCTTTCAGAGGAAGCTGTAAATACGTTTATTGCCGAAAAGGGCCTTCCAGGAAAATATTTTACTGAAAAAGTACCGTATGGTTTCAACTATGCCGATGAAAACGATGAGATTTTAGACTTAGGACCAGCCGCAAGCATGCACGGTATGCACGTATCTGGAACAGTAGGTGCAAACGGAAACTTTGATGATGGTGGCGTGAAAGGTGTAGCTCCTGAAGCGCAGTTGCTAGCGATGAAGGTGTTCGGTAACGATCCTGAAATGCCATCTACATATAGTGATATTTATGTAAAAGCAATTGACGATGCGATTGCACTCGGAGCAGATGTTATTAACATGAGTCTAGGAGCATCAGCTGCATTCGTAAAGCCAGATGATCCAGAACAGCAGTCGATTCGCCGCGCTGTTGAAAGTGGTGTGTTAGTGGCCATTTCTGCTGGTAACTCAGGACAAATTGCATATGGCTCAGATATGAATCCCTTTGCAGCAAATCCTGATATTGGGGTAGTAGGCTCTCCAAGCTTAAGTGATGAGTCGCTATCTGTTGCGAATCTACAAAATGAATATATTGAGTTAGATGCATTTGATTTTGGTGAAGGCGAGAATGCTGGAAAAGCTACATTTTTATCAGCTTCAAGTGTTCATCCAAATGATTTAGAAACAAAAACATATGAAATCGTGTATGCAGGACTTGGGCGCTTACCGGGAGACTCTGAAGCAGACCCGAATGCGGATGATTTTAAAGGATTAGATTTAGAAGGTAAATTCGCTCTTATTCAACGTGGTGAAACGTTGTTCGTGTCAAAAGCACTAAATGCGCAAGCAGCAGGTGCGGCTGGGGTTATCATTTTCAACCATTCACCAGGTTATGTGACGATGGCGTCAGACCCAGCGGTAACAATTCCACAATTGTTTATATTACAAGAGCATGGCGATGCAATTAATGCGCTACTTGATGGTGGCGATAACGTTTCGATTACTTTCTCTGGTGAAAAAATGAACGCGTTAAATCCAGAGGCTGGTAAGCTGAATGATTCCACTTCTTGGGGTGTAACGCCGAGTCTAGATTTCAAGCCGGAAATTACAGCACCAGGAACTTCGATTAAATCAACGGTTAATAATGATAAGTATGAGTTAATGACTGGTACTTCGATGGCTGCTCCGCATGTAGCTGGAGGTGCTGCGTTAGTTTTACAAAAAATGAAGGAAGATATCGCTGCTGTTACAGGTGCTGAGCGCGTACAGATGGCGAAAAATATTTTAATGAACACGGCAACTCCAATTGCTGATCTTGGCACTTACAATGCAGGCTATGGTGTAGGTAATCCATATTCGCCTCGTCGCCAAGGTGCAGGATTAATGGATTTATACGCTGCGCTACAAACGCCTGTTGTCGTGACAGATGTAACGAGCGGTGTTGGGAAAGTTGCGTTAAAAGAAATTGGTGACAGTGCTACATTTACGTTACAGGCTGAAAATTTTGGTTCTTCGGATGTGTCATATGTAGTGAGCGGTAACGTGTTGACTGATATGGTTATGGGCGGCACGAACATGTTAGAAGCACAAGGTATTTTTAAAAATGGAACAATTGGCGCTGATGCTCCTTGGGTGGGTGAATTCCCAATTAGCTTTAAGTCAGCAGCAATTAGTGAAGTAGAAGGTGAGCAAGTGTTAACCGTTCCAGCTGGTGGCAAGGTAACATTTGAAGTCACGGTTGATTTAGCGGATACGATTGATTGGGTATACAATTCACCATTAGATGAGGTATTTGATAATGGCTACTTTGTAGAAGGATTTGTTTCATTGAAGGACCGCTCTGACATGTTACCAGAGCTAACAGTTCCTTACGTTGGCTTCCATGGTGAGTGGTCAGATGCGCCTGTGTTGGATTCATTTGGCTCTAGTTCGTTCTTTGGTGAATCTGGTTTAGTGTCAGATGCTGTGGAATATGCAGAAGGTGTTGAAGCGGGTGATGCTGATGCTGAACCGATGTATGACTATTTAGGTACTGATCCGTTAACGGGAGAAGTAAGCTTAAGTCGTGTTGCAATTTCACCTAATGGTGACGGCGTTCGTGATGCCGTTGTACCACTTGTTTCGTTTTTACGTAATGCGAAGGAAGTAGTAGTGACTGTTATGGATGGTGATGGTAATAAGCGCACGCTTATGACAGGGCAAGAATTCTCTAAACACTATTTTAATGGTGTGGGTGATACACTTTCGACGTTCCTAGAACAAGCGAAGTGGGACGGTACAATCAATAATATGCCTGTTGTTGATGGTAAGTATTACTTAGAATTCAAAGCACGTGTTGATGAGTCAGATGCTAGATGGCAAACAACATTGATATCTGTTTTAGTAGATACAATGGGTCCTAGCGTCGATGCTAATTATGATGCGTTAACAAAAGAGTTAACGATTGCTGGTAATGATGCGGGTGGGTCTGGTGTAGCGTATTACGATGTATTAGTGAATCGTGTAAGTGTTCTAACTGAAGGGCCATTAGCGGCTGACACTACAAGCTACACACTTGATAGTGTGAAGGAAGGCGACGTAGTAACAGTTGTAGCGTACGACTATGCTGGAAATGCTGGTAAAGCTGTCGCAACTGGTGATGACGTAATTCCGTTTGTAACAGCGGTAACGCCTGCAGCACTTGATTCAGTGAACTCTCGTGTTGTAACGGTGGAAGGGTATGTAGTGGATGATTCTGATGTAGCAGAGTTGACAGTGGCTGGTAAAGCTGTTGAACTCGTGTGGGATCCAGTCGAAAACCATTACGATTTTGTTGCTGAGGTTGTGTTTGAGCAAGATGGCGTACAAAGCTTTATGATTTCAGCAAGTGATATTGCTGGTAACGATATTTCATTCAAACGTTCTGTTATCGTAGATAGTTCGGCGCCCGCTGTAACTGTGGACGCACCGTTGTTTGTTGATGGCGATGTGGGAACGGCTGTTGTAAAATACAATGTTTCGGACAACTTCAATGAGCTTCGCGTATACGAAAACGGCAGTGAAGTATATCGTGATATGATGGATTATCCACTTGTCATGAAAGCAGGTAGCTATGCTGGTACAGCAAATGTGAAGCTACATGATGGGGAAAATACATTTGTGATCGAAGCGTACGATGTTGCTGGTAATGTCGTGACGCGCGAAGTTAACATTTATCGTGGTTATGCGGAAGTAGCAGCCTTTGTTGATGCTGGCTGGGCTGCTGAAGAAGTAGGCTTCTTACAACGCTTAGGTATTTTGAGTGGTGTAAGTGAGGATAGGTTCGGGGCTGGCGACGCTGTTACTCGTGCAGATGCCGTGCAGTGGTTAGCTGCGTCATTGGAGCTAGATGTAACAAGTGATGTGGCTGATCCTGGTTTCAGCGATGTTGATGTGGCGCATCCGGCTTATGCAGCAATTGCTGCTGCGAAGGCGGCTGGCATCGTATCAGGAAATGGTGGTAAGTTCAACCCAGACGCTGCTTTAACTCGTGCGCAAATGGCTAAAATTTTAGCTGTCGCGTTTGATTTAGATGTTGTTGCTGTTGACGTGGAATTATTCAGCGATGTTATGGAAAGCCACTGGGCTCGCGGATATGTCGATGCATTGTTCGTGGCTGGTATCACAACTGGTAAAGCAGACGGTTCGTTTGCACCTGAAGCTTTCACAACAAGAGCTGAACTAGCTGTATTCCTAGCACGCGCTCTTGATGATAGATTTAAAGATTAATAGTTTAATTATGATAGGACATTGATAATAGCACTAGTGTGATGCGCAGGTGGTGCTCGTTAAGGTAATAGCAGGTAGCTTTGTTCTAATGTCCGCTACCGTGCTGCAATGATTTGAAAGCTACATGGGACTTAGTGTATAGTCCCGTGTAGCTTTTTTTATATTGGCATGATCGGTAAACAGGTGAGAGCGTAATAAGTGCGAATGGACTAACAACTGACTGGAGAAGATCGATTATTTTGGGTCAATCGTTCATTAGAACCCGAAATATATTGCGTGGATCTTCTTGTTATTTAAAATACACAAAATCTGGTCTTTTATCTATATTCATAAAGTACTTAGTTCCTCTGTTAGAACCGACTTTAAGTAAGTTAGGCATAGATTGTAAAGCACGCTCAGTTTGTCCTCTTGATTGTGTTCCTAAAAACCAGCTTGCTCTTTTATTTGTGAGAGGTTGTTTAAACAAAAGGAAGTATGTGTATAGAGAGTGGAAAACTTCATTAGAAATTCTTGTACCACATTTTTTACAATGCCACTTACGATTTAGTATCTCCATAGTCACCTCGTTACACCGCAGGCATTCTACTCCTGTAGTAATATCGTGCCAGTTAACAAGAAATTTTTTAAGTACGTCGTTGTGAAGAAAAGGAGTATGATCTTGATAAAGCTTCTGATTTAATAACTCAAAGTAGTTGTCACTAATAGTTTTCTGATTATAGTAGGTGTTTAATAACTGTTTTATTTTATCAGGCAATGTATCAAGTGTTACTATTCGTTTATTGTAATCGGGATTTTGATGATGGAAGCGAATAATAGCTGAAGGATGTGTGAAAACAACAAGAGGTTCTATCGGAAGGGATACATTAAGGTGCTCGTGAAGCCAGGTAGTTAAATGATCGCGTTGAATGTTAACTTGTGAGAGTGGATTAAAATGCTTTATCTCTTCTCCATTTTTTATTTGTGTAAATTGCCCATTTGCCCCGAAAATTAACTCTCCTGATAGATTTTTAACTTCTAACGGTATTAATAGTTTTCGTGTAGTAATGGACTTATCAATTTGAAAAGCATCACCAGTGCAGTCATCTATTAATCGAATACCATTATAAACAAATGTGTTATGTAAGTTGCATTGCCGTAAATAATAATTTACTTGCTGCTCTCCATAGTGACCTGCAAGCCGTACACCACAGCTTTCATCTAGTTTGTTTCTGTTAGGATGATGTATACTAGTGCGACATTGTAATGCTAGTTCTTGTTGAATATGAAGAGGATACTTGTAAAAGTTCATCTCCTATCACCTCCACGTTATATTGTAATATACTTCCATAGTTCCAAATTTGAATATTCTATGAAACTTACTGGGAGTAGAGAGAGAAATGCACGTTCGCGTGTCGAAAATGCACGCTGGGATGTCGAAAATGCATGTTCCCATGTCGAAAATGCACGTTCAGCAAAAAAGGAACGGGAGGAGAGAGAGAAATGCACGTTCGCGTGTCGAAAATGCACGCTGGGATGTCGGAAATGCATGTTCCCATGTCGAGAATGCACGTTCAGTAAAAAAGGAACGGGAGGAGAGAGAGAAATGCACGTTCGCATGTCGAAAATGCACGCTGGGATGTCGAAAATGCATGTTCCGATGTCGAGAATGCACGTTCAGCAAAAAAGGAACGGGAGCAGAGGGGAAATGTAAGTTCGCATAATGCGAAAATGAAAAGAACATGGCCACGTCACCCAACCCTCCTAAAATAGTAAATATGCCCCGGACAAAAAACGACATAAACACACAAAATAGGTCAAAAGCACATGGGAATTGTATGTAAAATATAGTAAAATTACCACATATCGAGAATACATTTGTCATACTTAAGGAGTGTAAATATGTTTAAGGTGATAGAAATTTCACCTGAAATTGTTGGTGAAGTGTTAGCTGAGGATATTTTTTCTGAATCGGGTATGCTTTTGCTAAAAGCGGGAACGGTTCTTACTCATCGTCACATAGTAATTTTACAAAACCAAATAGTAGGAACAAAAGTAAAGATTAAGCAAGCTGTAACAACGAATCGAACCTCCTTCACGATGATAGCACAGAAAGAAATAGAATTAGAAACACTTTACGAAGAAAGCTTATCGAAAATAGAAGAGAAATTATCTCTTATTAAAAAAGAGCAAGTGCCACATGTTGATGAAGTAAAGGAAATATACAGTCCTTTGCTGAAAGAAATCTTAAGTAATGACAATTTATCAAGCTTACTTAAAATCATGCATCAATCATCGAAAACATATATATATGCTCATTCTCTTAATGTGTCAATTATGTCAGCGTTGATTGGTAGAATTCTCGGGAAAAAGGGGCAAGAGCTTTTTGAAATTGCAGAGATGGGCTTTTTCCATGATATCGGTATGCTCACTGTACCTGAAGAGATTTTAGCAAAATCATCTAAACTTGATGCGCAAGAGATGCATTTAATTCGTGAGCACCCAAGTAAGGGGGCACGCATTCTTCAGAAGATGGGTGAAAAACGGCAATCTATTATTATGGCATCAATGTTTCATCACGAGCGGATAGATGGGAGTGGGTACCCTAAAAAAATAACAGGACCACAAATACCGTATGCTATTCAAATTGTGACGGTGGCTGATATTTTTACGGCTATGACATCCCCAAGACCTTATAAGCAAGCATTTTCTCAACTGCAAGCTTGTCAGGAAATTATGAATGACATGTTAAAAGGTCATTTGAATCCTGCGATTGTGGTACCACTTGTTCGCTATATTATGAGGCAGCATGTAAGAGAGAATGTGAAGCTATCGGATGGAAGAAAGGGAGAAATCATTTTTATTCATGATAATGAACCGCATCAACCGTTACTTCGGTTTGAAGATGGAACTTACATAGATTTGAGAAGACAACCAAGAACTTTTATAGTAAATACTCTTCGTACAAATAGCTAAAAAAGACTGTTGTTTTTCATAAAAATGATAATTGAAAAAGGCAAACCTGTTGAAAGATAGGGACGCAAAGCCACGAATCTAAAGCCACACAGGCCATGATAGTCGGGTTGCCAAGTAACATTTAAGCTTATTTAGCATGTTTAAATTTATTTGGTTATCCATTTAAGATGGATAGCCTTTTTAGTTTTACATTGTAAGGAGAGATTTTTTAATGACAGTTCAAATTAAAAAACAGCATAGCAAGTGGACCGAAAAAGAAATTGATTACATAAAAGAACATGTAGGAAAAATTAAAATTAGTACGATGGCCAAAAACCTTAATCGTAGTGAAGATGCCGTTATACTGAAGTTAAAACGACTCGGGCTTGGAAATATGCGCGAACAGTCAGGGGATATTACACTTGGTGAATTGGCACGTATTCTAAAGGTGGATCGGAATACAGTTGTGAATTGGCAACAGCGTCACGGACTCCCAACAACAGCGCGAGTGGTACGTCTGAAAAGAAAATATCATTACGTGAGTGTATCCGAATTTTGGCAGTGGGCAGAAAAAAATAAAGACAAGATTGACTTTAGTATAATTGAACCGTATGCTCTCTTACCTCAACCAGCTTGGTTTGAAGAGTTGCGAATCAGTAGCGAGAAGGTCGAGAAAAACTATCAGCCGTGGACAATGCAAGAACATAAAAAATTAGCACTTCTTCTAGATAAAAACTATAGTTATCATACGATTGCGCATGAATTAGGTCGCACGCCTTTAAGTGTCGAACGAAAAGTACACAGATTAAGAAGCACTCAAATTGGTGTGGCAAGTAGATAAATGAATAGCGTATAACCTTATCTTCAATTCATAGACTGTTCTGGTGCATGCTTCTGGGACAGTCTTTTTCGTAGTTCCGAGATTAGAAGGCATACTTGTACAACCTTTTTCTATAGCCCCACTTGGTCCTCCACTACTTCAAACTGAAAACTTACAAATTTTACAGCTAAAATTCCAGTTCGCTTACAGTTACAATGGGTAAGATGACTATTTTAATAGGGGGATACGACCCGTGAGGAATTTCCAATTTCAGTTGATAAGCGTTGTGTTGGCTGTGCTCGTTGCACTTGCACCGCACACGACATTAGCAAGTACATCATTCACAGATGTGAACTTATATAACGATGAAATAACATTCTTAACTGAGCGAGGCATTATTACAGGGTATGATGACCGTACCTTCAGGCCGACGCAGAACATTAAACGGATGCAGGCAGTGCAGGTGATTATTCGTCATTTAACACAAGAGGGGATTACGCCGTCAACTAATGCGCCGACTCCGCAATTCTCTGACCTTAAGCCAGGTGATTACGGCTATGATGAGGTGAAGCTCGCGGTGCAACTAGGGATCATTGATGGCACGCGCTCTAAGTTTAACGCGTGGCAGCCACTAACCCGTGATCAGATGGCGAAGATTCTTGTGGAAGCGTACGATTTAACGGGTGAGTCACAGTTACTTTTCAACGATGTTTCAACAAGTCATTGGGCGCAACCATATATCGCGACGTTAGCAGGGAACAACATTACAACCGGTTATGATGACAACACGTTCCGTCCGCGCACGAACATGTCGCGTCAGCATTTCGCTGTGTTTATGGCGCGTATGCTGGATGACCGTTTTAAGCAAGACGCGTCAACACCGGCTGACCTCACAAACATCACAACTTTAGAAAAAAACGTCGTGATGGTGCATGCGCTTAATTATGCGGGACAGCCTATCGCGCAGGCAAGTGGCTTTTTTATCGGAAACGGAATCGTAATGACAACAGCGTCTGTGTTTGAAACAGGTAATACCTTTGTAATTACAGACTCTGACGGCGTGCAGCATGAACTACTAGGTTATGTTGACAAGGACACGAACCTGGATGTGGCCGTTGTGAAGACGGCCAAGCCAATCCCAAGACCAGGTTTCCCACTCGTTGCTTTTTCGAATCTTGAAAAAGGCGACCGTGTCATTGCGATTGGTAGTCCACAAGGCATAATGAATACTGTCTCCGACGGAATTATTAGTGGTTTACACGATAACGATGAGGACTATGTGGATATTATTCAAATATCGATTCCTTTATCGGCGGAGCATGCAGGTGCTCCTATCTTAAATGAGGCCGGCCAGCTCGTAGGAATCGCATTGTACGGTGAAGATGACGGTAGCTTACACTTTGCACTACCAACAGACTATGTACACGATATGATAGCGAACACCACTAACATGCCGTATGAAAACACAGGCTTTAGTTATTTTTCACGTGATACAAATGTCAAATATACAACTGTGGCTCCGGATATGAACTTGCCGTTTATGGTAAAAGACGTTGTTCAGCAGCCAAACAGTTCGATTTTATATGCATTAAGTGAGCACAGCGATATAGTCTACAAAATTGATTATGATAAACAGACGATTGAAACGCACAACTTAGCAGGTGACGTTATTCCAGTTGCGCTTGAAGTCCACAACGGGGAAGTCTTTATTTTATATAAAAAAATAACAAATAACGCTGCAGCGGAGATTGTAGTTTTAAATGCGAACACACTGGAGCAAACAAGACAATTTCCGTTACTGGATTTAAACGATGAGGCTATCGAAAATCCGTTTGACCTCGTGGTTCACGATGATTACGTGTATGTAAGCACAGGGGAACGAATGGAGTATTTATTTGCTTACAACCATCAATTAGAGACTCGCGTTTCACAGCACTTTCTTGCTGAGGAATATAGCACTCTAGCAATCTCGGAAGATGGTACGAAAGTATTCGCGACCGACTATAGTAAGCATTATGACGACGCAGTTGAAGTGTATGAAGTCGACAAAGGACAAATTAAAGGCCTATCTAATTTTTATCGCGGTGAGTTTGGAAAAAAAGCTTCGTTACATGGCAAGTATGTGTATGGTACAAACGGTGTGGTCTTTGATGCGGCAACTCGTACGAAGCAAACGCAATTCCATATTCCATACTATGATGATATCGCATTTGGGATGGACCGGATTTATGTAGGGACATATGGAATACTGGAAACGTTTGACGCCTCAACGCACAAGCTTTTAAACAGAGTTAATGTGCCAGGCCAATTGAAGCGGGTTTTCTCTAGCAATGGTACGGCTGTTGTTATAAGTGAAGTGCTTGAAAACGGCTCAAATCGTCCAAAGCATGCTATTTATAAAATTAACGGAGAGGAGTCGAACTGATGAAAAAATTAAGATGGACAGTAATCGGCGTGCTCTTATTGCTAGTGGCCCCTAATCTAACGGGCGCTGCCGTGCAACCGACTACTTTTACAGACGTACAACAATACAAAAATGAAATTCAATTTTTAGCGGATCAAAAAATTGTGACAGGCTATGAAGATGGATCATTTCAACCTGCGAAACCAGTTACGCGTCTTCAAGCAGTGCAAATGATTTTGCGTGCGAAACAGGTGAAGTTGAACAACGCAACGGTGGATCCCCAATTAAAAGACATGCGTGAAGGAGACTATGGCTACGCAGAAGTTGCAAAAGCGGTGGAGTTAGGCATTGTCTCTGGGCGTGATGACGGCTCGTTTGCACCGTATGACACGTTGACTCGTGCGCAAATGGCTAAAATTATAGTAAATGCTTATAGTTTAGATACAGCGTCACAATTTTCTTTTTCCGATGTGACGAACAACCACTGGGCGCATGATTTTGTCAGTGTTTTAGCAGGAAGTGGAGTTACAACAGGGTACGATGACGGACGTTACAAACCGAATGAAACGTTATCACGTCAACACTTTTCTGTGTTTTTAGCGCGCAAATTGAACAACGAATTCGTGCCAGCCACTTCAAAAGCGACACTTGTGAAAAAAGTAGCAGCCTTTGAAAATAGCGTCGGTATGGTGATGGCGTACGATCAAGATGGAGACGTTGTGTCCCAAGGTAGCGGCTTTGTCGTAGTAGATGGGTTTCTTTTAACGAATTACCATGTTATCGAAGGTGGCACGACGTTCTCATTTGTCGATGCAAACTGGAATGAACACGAAATTGACGGTGTAGTAAAGACAGATAAGCAAGCCGACCTTGCTATTTTAAAATTAAAAGAAACAGGGCTGTTTCCAGCGTTAGCGGTTGGACCGCTAAGCTCAGTTGAAAAAGGCGAGCGTATCGTGACGGTGGGAAGCCCGCAAGGCTTACTTAACACCGTGTCAGATGGCTTAGTAAGTGGGCTGCACACGATGGAGGACGGTGTGGAGGTACTGCAAATTTCAGCGCCAATCACACACGGGAACTCAGGTGGACCTGTATTTGACACGAATGGCTACGCAATAGGCATTACGACTTTTGGCTACGATACAGGGAACTTGAATTTTGCGATTTCGTTAGACGAAGCAAAAACATGGATTACAGACCTTAAAGCGAAATCTCACGCGGCGGTGCCTGTTATCTCATTCCGCGGAACACCAGTGCAACAGCTTGCGCCAGGTGTAGCATTAGATTTAAATATTGCGTTGCCTGATCAAGTGCGAAAAGTGGTACAGCATCCTACTAAACCCGTTATGTATATGATTAATGATGTAGATTACAAGGTGACAGAAGTAAATTATCAAACGGGTGATACGCGTAGCATCACGTTGTCGTATCAGCCTCAAGATATGTTCTTTGAGGGTGGTAACTTGTACGTCGCGTTATTAAAGCAACCACTTAATAATTATCGTGACCTTGAGGATCAAAAAGGTGCAATCGCTGTTATTAACACGAACACATTTGTAAAAGAAAAGCAGTTTGATATTATCCTAGACCCTGGCTCTATAGTGGTAGATTCGCATAACGTTTATATATCACCAGGCTCAGGGCAGCACATTGAACTTCATGCTTTTTCAAAAACAACAGGGGTACTAGCATTTAAAGCAGGCTACTATAATAGCGTGGATCAAATAGCGATGCATCCGTTTCAAAATAAGATGTATAGCATTGATGATTATAACAACAGCATTGATGTTGTCTTCTTACATGATGGGCAATTTGCTGGCAGTATGAACTTACACCACATGTATCACAAGTACGAGCTTACGGACAAGTCTGTCTTTTCTCCTGATGGACGTTACTTGTTTAACGGCTCAGGTGACATTTTATATACAACAAATTATAAAGATACGAACTTAACACTTGCGGCATCGATGGAAACAGGATTCACGTCCATTGCGTTTGACATGGAAAATAAATTGTTTTATACCTCCGACGGATTTTATGTGGATGTGTATGATTACGAAACGTTTACGATTTTAGATAGCTTTGAAATGGAAAAGGGTATGCTTGTAACGGACTTAGTATTTCGCGATGGATTCGTCTACGCAGTTGCAGAAGTAGAATCTGGCAAGCTAGTCGAAACTCGTTTATATAAAATTGCAATACAATAAGTATAGGTTCCTCTTACTTTGGCTAAACTATTAAAGTAAGAAGGGAGAGGACCCTATGGGAATTGAAATCGGAGCGATCATCCTACTTGTCGTGTTCTTTGCAACCATTTGGGTCTTACTAGACAAAGAGGAATATACGCTAGAAAAAGAAAAAGAGTTCGAGAACGACACAGACGTGATTATGTGGTTTAAAAAGAAAAAGAAGCGCTAATACTGTGTCGCATGGTTTGAGGCTGTGCCAGATAGCTAGCTTGCAAACTAGCTATCTGCGCAGTCTTTCTGTTTACCATGAATTATTTCAGGTTATTTGATTTTTTGTAGCTCCGTTCAGGAAAATAGTGGGGTTATCAAGAAATTTGGTGCGTATATCAATAAAAATAGAAGGTTATTCAAGAGTTTCTAGTGGTAAATCAAGAAACTCTGGATTAATCAAGAATTCCGGTGCGTTTATCAAGAAATTTAGAAGGTTATTCAAGAATTTCTAGTGGTAAATCAAGAAACTCTGGATTAATCAAGAATTCTGGTGTGTTTATCAAGAAATTTAGAAGGTTATTCAAGAATTTCTAGTGGTAAATCAAGAAACTCTGGATTAATCAAGAATTCTGGTGTGTTTATCAAGAAATTTAGAAGGTTATTCAAGAATTTCTAGTGGTAAATCAAGAAACTCTGGATTAATCAAGAATTCCGGTGCGTTTATCAAGAAATTTAGAAGGTTATTCAAGAATTTCTAGTGGGAAATCAAGAAAAAGTGGGTTATTCAAGAATCTCTGGTTGTTTATAAAGAAACAGCAGATTATCCAAGAATATTCCAGTATTCACCAAGAAGCAGTGGAATTATCAAAAATTCCGTTGATTTATCAAGGAAACGAGCGTATACCTAGACCATCATAGACAAAACCAAACTCTCTGCCACACATACTTTTTTGTTGCCACATCCTCCTTTTTCCCTTACAATAGGCTATGTGTTGACCGGATGGTCATAATATTACAAACACGTCCGACTGACCGGTCAGTCATTGACTGTGAATAAATCAACCAGTCTGAAGCTTACTGTAGTCCGTGGTCAGTGATCGGCGATCAATATTTGTGATCAGTTATTAATTCAGTTTTATTTTTTGGGGTTAGTCATTGACTCTCAATCAGTATTTACAAATTCTTAACAAACCAAATACCATTTTCAATCGTATAAAAAGGAGGGTCAGAGTAGCTTGAATGATCGAAAGAAGTTAATTATAGAAGAAGCGATGAAGCTGTTTGCAACAAAAGGCTTTCATGCCACCTCTATTCAAGAGGTTGCTACTAACAGTAATGTTTCAAAGGGAACTGTATACACGTATTTTACATCAAAGGATGAGCTGCTTCTTGAAGTGTTTCGCTATTACTACGATACGATAAAACAAAAAGTGGAAACCGTTGATGTTGAGAAACAGCTACTACCTAAAGAGAGATTTATTCAACAAATTACAGTGTTTTTCACCATGTTTGAGCGAAATAAGGAATTCATTTTAGTACACATACGTGAAGGTGTACCAATCTATGAAGCTATTGAAGAGTTTATTATGAATATTAAACGTGAGACACAGCAATGGTATGCTGAATCGTTAACAGCCATTTATGGTGATCGCATTCATCCATACGTGATTGATATAGCTGTTCTATTTGATGGGATGCTAGAGAGTTACTTAAAGGTATTAATGTTTGGTCAGATGTCGCTTGATTATCCGATAACGGCACGTTTTTTAGTAAATCGTCTGGATGATATCGTTGAGGGCTTACTAAAAAGAGAGGAAGAACCTGTGTTAAAAGGTATACCGATTATGCTTCCATCTTTATGTTCGTCACAAACGTCATTAGATAGGCTTCAAGCAGCGTTACAGGAGTTACAACAATTAATCGATGACTTACCGGTCAGTCAGCAAGACCGAGATGATCTTTGTGACACGGTTCAAATTTTAAAAGAAGAAGCATACAAGCAAGAGCCGAAGCGAGTGATTATAAATGGCATGCTTGCGAACCTCGAACGAATTCATGAGCTTCGTCCATACGTAAAAAAAATACAATTATATATTAATTAAAGGGGAGACACTTGAACATGAAGCAAAAACAATTGGCAGGGTTAAGTCTTGCAATTTTATTAGCATTAGCAGGCTGCGGGCAAGCAGCTACTACATCATCTGATGTTGAAGAAAAAGTAACGCCAGTAAAAGTAGAGCAAGTAACGAAAGGTTCTCTTACAGTAGATAACGAGATTGTAGGGCAAGCCCAAGCGAATATGACTCTATCAGTCTTTCCGAAGATTGCAGGCGAACTTGTTGAATTAAATGTGAGTAAAGGTGATTTTGTAGAAAAAGGTGCCGTTCTTGCAAAAGTGAATACGCGTGACCTTGAGATAGGACTTAATTCGGAGCAAACGGTTGTTTCACAAGCGCAAGGCCAAGTAAAGCAGGCGCAAATTCAAAAGAATCAAGCAGAAGATGCTATAAAAAATGCAGAAATCCAACTGCAAACAGCAGAATTAAGCTATAAGCAAGCGACGGAAGGAAGTTCAACGGGTGTAGCTAATTCTGATATTGCTGTGCAGCAGGCAGAGCAAAATTACAATAATGCGAAAACAAATTATGACCGTACAAAAGCCTTATTTGAAGATGGCATTGTATCTAAGCAACAGTTTGAGCAAGCTGAGTCAGCGCTTAAGCAGGCTGAGTTAGGATTAGAGCAAGCAAAGCTTCAGTCAACAAATGCTCAATCTCCAACAAACTTAGAGTTAGCGGCACAACAGGTTGAGCAAGCAAAGATGGCATTAGCTAATGCAAAGCGTCAAGTGGAGTTAGCAAATGTAGGTGTGCAACAAGCACAAGTTTCATTAAAACAAGCTCAATTACGCTCAACGCAAGCTCAGGCGCGTTTAGATGACGCGACTTTAGTAGCACCAGAGGCAGGCTATATTATGTCGATAACATCTGAACCAGGAGAAATTGTGTCATCAGCACAGCCACTATTTACAATCGTGAATGTAGATCCGATGAAGGTTTCAGCTAATATTAGTGCGAATCAGCTTGCGATGTTCAATGTGGATGAGACAGTAACAGTTGCTGTTCCACTGACAGGATCAGAAGCAAAAGCGACAATTTCGTTTGTATCGCCAGCAGCAGACCAAGCTGGATTATATACAGTAGAAGCAACTATTACAAATCCACCAACAGAGTTAAAGCCAGGCATGCCAGTTAATTTTGTCATTGAGGAAAGCTTAGTAAACGATGCTGTGCTTGTACCAACAGGAGCGATCATCGTAAAAGGTGGCCAGTCATACGTATTTGTTGTTGATGGTGAGACGGCAGTGCAAACACCTGTTGAAGTCATTCAGTCACAAACCGAAACAACAGCTGTTCGAGTTGATCTTGCAGCAGGAACACAGGTTGTTGTGAAAGGACAAAACACACTTGTAGATGGCAACAAGGTGAGAATTATGGAGGAGGAATAAATTGAAACTCGTAGACGTTTCCGTTAAACGCCCTGTTGGCGTATTCATGATTGTTCTTGCTATTCTTGCGCTCGGCTGGATCAGCTTACGCAATTTAGCAATTGATTTATATCCGAAAATAGATATACCTATTGCGGTTGTTGCAACTAACTACCAAGGAGCAGCCCCGCAAGAGATTGAAAAATTAATTAGTAAACCGCTAGAGGATTCGATGAGCTCTGTGCAAGGGATTGATACGATTCAATCGCAATCACAAGCAAATTCATCATTAGTCATTTTACAGTTTCAAAGTGGTGTCGATTTAGATTCAGCCTTGCTAGAGGTCCGGGAAAAAGTGGATCAAGTGAAGGGGTTCTTACCAGAAGACGCAAATGAACCATCTGTCCTTCGCTTTGATCCACAGCAAATTCCTGTTATGTGGATTGGGTTATCGGGTGATAAGCCTGAAAACTTGCAAAACATAGCTGAGAACCAGATCATTCCTTTTATGGAGCGCCAAGAAGGAGTCGGGTCTGTTTCAATTAGTGGAGGAAAAACACGTGAAATTTTAGTGGAATTGGATCGTGCCAAGCTACGTCAATATGGCGTTGTACCTGGTCAAGTGACGCAAGCGTTGTTTAGTGCAAACTCCTCAGCGTCCGCCGGGTCTGTTCCGAAAGGAGATCAAAGCCTTCAAATTCGTATTGAAGGAGAATTCCAAACGGTCGATGATATAAAAAATACACTAATTAGCTTGCCAACAGGGCAGCAAATTCGTATAAGTGATATCGCAGATGTAAAGGATACATTTAAAAAAGTTCAATCGAAAGCAGAAGTTAACTATGAGGAAGCTTTAGTTTTATCTGTTTTAAAACAATCTGATGGAAATACTGTAAAAGTTGCCGATGAAATGTATAAGGCGATTGATAGGTTGAATGAAGATTTACCTGAAGGTGTGGAGCTTTCGATTGTAATTGATACATCAACATTCATCCGTCAGTCAATCACCTCTGTTGTCAACAACATGATTGTTGGGGGCTTACTAGCTGGTTTTATCCTGTTACTGTTTTTACGAAGCATCCGTGCAACGATTGTTATTGGGTTGTCGATTCCAATTGCAATTATCTCCACGTTCTCGCTTATGTATTTTACAGGCCAAACGTTAAACATTCTTTCTATGGGTGGATTAGCGCTTGGAATCGGGATGATGGTTGATAGCTCGATCGTTATTTTAGAAAATATATTTAGTTATCGCCAGCAAGGCTACTCGATTAAAGAAGCTGCGGTAAAAGGTGGGTCTGAGCTTGCATCAGCCGTTATTGCATCTACTACGACGAGCTTAGTTGTATTTTTACCAATCGTGTTTGTGCAAGGTTTAGCGTCAGATTTATTTACAGCGTTAGCCTTAACAGTATCATTCTCGCTATTAGCATCGTTAGTTGTATCATTAACATTAATTCCGATGCTATCTTCAAAGCTTTTAACACGAGAAAAAGATTTTCATAAGGAAAAACCAAGCCCATTTGAACGTGCTTTCGGAAAGTTTGTGGCGTTCTACAAAGGGGTTTTACGTTGGGTATTAAACCATCGTAAAACAACGATTGCTGTATCACTTGGGACACTAATAGGATCGTTTGCACTAGCACCAATGCTAGGAGCAACTTTCATTCCAGCGTCAGACCAAGGTCAAATTGAGATTTCTGTAAAAGCGCCAAGCGGCACGCGCTTAGAGGAAACAGAAAAAGTCACGGATCAAGTAACGAAATTGTTAGATCCTTACAACGATGTGGTTGCAACTAGCTATTTATCGTTTGGTGGAAATGACTTTGATCCAACCGCATCAGGCGTGAACTTAGCGACGTATACGATTCAGCTTGTGAAGCCAGGCGAACGTGAGATTAAAACAATCGACGTCGTGCAAGAGCTCGGTGAAGCGGTAAAAGATATCGCAGGTGCCGAAATCAAAGTGTCAGAGCTTGGAGCGGGTTTAGGGACAGGAGCGCCAATACAAATTGCAGTAAATGGCTCTGATCAAGAAGTATTAGAAGAAATTGCTCAGCAAATTGTCTGGGTCATGGAAGATGTACCTGGAGTGTTAAACCCAGAGACGTCTGCTGCTGAAGGGCTACCGGAAATTCAAATTGAAGTGAAGCGTGATGTGGCAGCGCAGTACGGTTTAACGTACCAAGCTGTGATGAATGAAGTATCTCTTTCGTTCAATGGTCAAACAGCTACACGCTATCGTGAAGACGGAAATGAATACGATGTGCGCGTTATTTTACCAGAGGATGAAAGAAACGATATTAATAGCTTACAAACGTTAAAGATTCAAACGCCGACGGGGCAAGTTATTCCGTTATCAGCAGTCGCTGAATTAAAACAAATTCAAGGACCTGTTGTTATTCAACGACAAAATCAACAGCGTCAAATTAACGTAACAAGTGACATCGTGGACCGCGACTTAGGTAGTGTGACACGTGACATTCAAGCTGAGCTTGCAAAAATTAACTTACCAGATGGATACTCATATAGCATGGGTGGGCAAAGTGAAGATATGATGGAATCCTTCGCAGATTTAGGTCTTGCGTTAATATTCTCTATCTTCCTTGTGTATGTTGTAATGGCAGTTCAGTTCGAATCACTGCTATACCCATTTGTTATAATGTTCTCGATGCCAATGACTCTTGTAGGGATTATCGGTGGGTTATTTATCACAGGTCATCCATTAAGTATCCCAGCTGTTATTGGGGTTATCATGCTATCCGGTATCGTTGTTAACAATGCGATCGTGCTAGTTGACTATATTAATATTTTACGAAGACGCGGAATGGATCGAGCAGAAGCGATTCTCGAAGCGGGTCCAACTCGTATGAGACCAATCTTCATGACGACATTAACAACGGTACTTGGTATGGTGCCATTAGCACTTGGATTAGGGGAAGGTGCTGAAGCACAAGCACCACTTGCAGTCGTAATCATCTTTGGACTGAGCATTTCAACTATGTTTACGTTGTTACTAGTACCAGTTATGTACACGTATTTAGATGATTTATCGAACTGGTTCGGACGCTTGTTCAGCGGCAAACTTTTTAAGCGTGGTGGCAAGGTAAAAGAAGAAGAGGTTTCAGCTTAATATAGTGAGTAAGTAGTTTTAGTCGATGTTTAGTAGGGCGTAGTTGCCGAAAATACGCATAAACTCGTGGATTTGGCGCATAAACGGTTAAAATTGACGCATAAACAGCTAGATTTAGCGCATAAACCACGAAAGCTGGCGCATAAACCTCGAAAACTGGCGCTTAAACCATGAAAATTAACGCATAAATCTTAGAGGGGTATGCACGACTAATGCAGTTCGTGCGTATACACCACTCTTTGCATCCTAATTCAGAAAAAAGTGACACGCAAACAGCGGAAGTGTGCACCAAAAATCAACACTACACGTACACTGCAATTTTCGTAAAAATTTACACGCAAGACTACCAACCATGATTTTGATAAAAAAACATTCGGCTAGTGGGGCGCTCGTCAAGTCCCACTAGTCTACATACTATGAAAGAGGTGACGATTTTGAAAAGAACAGCACTAGTGTTAGCGGGAGCGATTTTACTTGTTCCAACAGGAGCGATTATTGCCGATTCAATCAAGCAGTACACAGTTCCAAAAGCAGCCGAAGAAATTGTGGCAAAAGACCTTTCCCTACAAATAACAGCATCGAAGCCGGAAATTCATGATGATTCTGCGCCATATCAAGGTGAGTTCTCAGACGAACTTGAGGTAATTGGTGATAAAAGCAATGAATATAGTGATTTCTCGAAAAAGCTCCAAGTCGAGCTATCCGCATATCAAACGTTATATAACTATTGGTTAGCTGATGCAGCTTTTAAAATTGAAAAGGAAAATGTTGCACAAGCCGAAAAAGAGTTAGAGATTATGAAGAAGAAGGTCGCGCAAGGTGTAGAATCTAAAATGCAGCTTATGAGTGTGGAAACAAGCTTAAATAATGCGCTTGTTCGTCTCGCGGATGCTGAGCAGCAGGCAAACGCGGCTAAATATATGTTAAACCAAGATTTAGGTAATGAACTAACAGAAAACATTTTACTAGATACTAAGATTGATGACAGCACGTTCACTTATGTACCTGAAAAAGAGTATAAGGTGGAAAATTACTTACCAAACTTACTTGAAAATCATGCATCATTAGGAATTATCCAAACGTCGATCAAGCAGTATGAAGAGATTGTTAAGGATTCACAATCATTGTCAGTGCTTGGTGAGGATAACTTTGAAAGTCAGATTGAAGGCACTGAGGCACAAATAAATATGACACTTGCTAAAATAGCTGGTCTTGAACAGCTTAAAAATACGGTTGGCTTAAGCCCTTATGAACAGTCGGTCTTAGATGAACTATACCTTGACGTAAGAATGAAAGATGCCCAATTAAAAGGTATTTTAGAAGCACTTGATGATGCTGAAGACGATCGCGATCGTGCAGAGCGCGATTGGAAGAAGTATTATGAGGAAGAGCTAGCTGAGGCGAACATTCAACTTCAGCAAGCGCAACAAGGCTTACAATTTTTAGCATACAATTATGAAGATCGCTTTGAGGCGATGAAGAAGAAAATTGGCTTGCAATATGATAACCTTGCCCGTATGAAGCAGCTATATACAAATAATCAAAAGATGTATGAGCTAGGCATGATTACACAATCTGAACTAGAAAGCTTCCGCTTAAACTTAGTAGGTGTTCGCTTACAGCTTAACATGGCTAAAAAAGATTACTTCCTACTTACAAAAGAGTTTGAGTTATTCAAACAAGGATATATGCCTGGTGCCGGCGGTGGCGGGTTTTAATCAGCAACCATAACAAAAGGAGTGAGTCGCACAGGACTCACTCCTTTTTGTCTATCTTATTTAGTTAATCTCACCCTCAAGGTCCGTTGTAATGTTGTTATTCACATCACTAATTGGTGCGATTTGCGTGATGCCTGCTTCTTTTAGCTCAGCAAGGGATTTATCGCCAAGGTCCACTGTTAACGTGACGATGTTATCATCAACCTCTGCATCTTCAATATAGTAGCCATCTTCATCAATTGTGAAGCTTAAGCGCGTAACAGTAGACGCATCGAGATCTTCTGTAAATTCAAGCTTAATGTATGCGGTGCTGCCGTTTGGAGTACCGCTCGCTGTAACCGCATTGTTTTTTATAAGCTTTGGTGCAATCCCATCGCGTACGACGATGCGATCCAATAACAGCTTTTGTCCAAAGCGACTTTCTGTATCAACACTGCTGCTTGATGTAATAATAATCGAAGCCCCGTCAAGTCTAGCTCGTCCGTCTAGCTCTTCTTCCAGTTCAAAACCGATAGTAGATGTGTCATTATCTACAGTAAGCTCGGCTGTGAAGTCTAAACGTTCGCCTGCATCTGCTTTTTTGTCACCATTTTTATCAGCAAAAATGATAAAGTCGTCTGGATTAAAGTGAATAAGCTCGTCATCTACATTAATTTCTATGAGCTGTAAGTCAGTAGCATATATGTGCTTTGGCTCAAGTGTGTCTTTACCAGTTATTTCAATCTCATTACGCCATTGTTCCGTATGATTGCCGCGTTTATCTTCAATTTTTGATACAAACAGCTCTACGTTACTAAAATCGTTTTTCGCTACGGCGTCTGTTACTGCTTTTAAAAGAGTGTCCCATTTTGAACCCGTTGCCTGCTTTTGCATAATGATTTCAGCAGTGCGTCCGTTGTCATACGTTTTTATGACAACATCTACAGAAGGGTCAAGATGCAAGTCGGCTAGCTGCCACTCATCTCCATTAATTTTAATCGCGTAATTGCTAAGCTCATCAATAGATAATGGACCGTCTTCTGCCATCTCGCGACCAAAATCGATAACGAAGCTCACTTTATCATTATCTGATAAAATAAATGCCTCAAATCCACTTGGTGCCGTTTCACTACCATCTGTAAATGATATAGCAGCTGATTCAAGTGTGTTGCCGTATAAATCGGTAATATCGTTAACCTCTACATGATACGTATCCTTGAGGAACTCTCCGTACTTAGCGTTCAGAGTTAGTAAAACCGTTGTTTTTGCTTCATTTGTTTTTGTTAAAATAACGTCGCGAATGTCAATGCTATCGCCATCTGAATTGCTTACTTGATAGTTTTCTATATTAGTTGCTGATTTTGAGTCTAGGATTTCGTTGTACTCTACACGAACTTGAACAAAATCACTTTCTGTTTCTTGTTTTTTCAACATAGTTACTTGTTCAAGCTCAGGCACTGCCGTATCTTCCTTGACGATGCCCATGCGGCGCGTGTACCAACTTTCATTTCCCCACGTATCTATTACGGCACCTGTGTCTAAAAAGATGGCAGCTTTTTCATCAAGTACGAGTGCCTTGTCAAAATACACTATAACCTCAAAATCATTTTTCTGAAACACAGATGTTGCATCAAGACTGCGACTCGTATGATGGAAGCGTAGCTCCGGTCTATATGCTGGTAGTGTAATTTCCTCATCAAATACGAGTGTCATCTCGTACGGCTTAACATCTTTCACTTCGATAAGCTTAGGAAACTGCTTGTCCTCTACAACGTCAAACGTTTTTTCAAGTTCTTCTAAAGATAGGCCAGCACCGTCCTGTAATGAATCGGTAAAAGTGATAGTGTTCTCCCCAGCCTTCATCTGTCTGTCTAGCTGAATATCAACCACTTTACCATAATCTTTTACAGTAATAGATTTAATCGGATTCGCCCCGTTATTCATTTTAAACGCAGCTAGTATATTTCGGTCTAACACTTCGGCTTCATTTTTTGTGTTTAATTGTAAAGGTTCATTAAATGTAATCTTCACACGTGACCAATTTAATGGTTTAATGCTGGTGATAGTTGGAGCGGTATCATCTTCCGCTAATACTTTAATCGGCTTGATGTCGCGTAACGGTGTTTCATTAAACGTTAAGGTTACAACTGTGCCGTTTTCTATCGGTGTAGCTAATGTTAGTGTTACACGTGTACCTTCAACGATAATGCTTTCGATGTCATAAGATTTGTTATTAGAATCTATAATGTTATACGTATCTTTATCTATTAATTCACTAAGTGTATATCTACTGTGATTTAGTTCCAACTCGATTTGCGATAGGTTTGGTGTATCGATTTTTTTTACCGATAAAGGCTTATCCTCGACAATGACTGTTTTTGATACCTTTACGGTAGGCAATCCTTGTAAATAACCTTCAAGCTCATACTTACCTGGTTCAGAAAAATCAATGTCATCCGTTTGCCAAACGAGGTCAACCTCAACGATGTCTCCACTTCTAAGAGCCACGCGCACTGTTTTTTCAAGATCCACTTCTTCTTCAATATCGATTACATCACTTGGTATAGCTTCAATAGATACAACTTGGTATAAGCAACGATACATAAAAGCAGCGAACTGGCCTCGAGTCACGGTCGCTTTAGGATCATAGCTGCCATCATTACGTCCCGTTGTTATGCCGTTTTGGTATAAAATTTTTACTGCGTCGATGTATTCTGCTTCTATTTTATCAAGGTCAGTTAACGGTACGTTAACATCTGGAACTGGTTCTAGGTCGAAGGCGCGAACAAGCCACAACGCCATAACGTCGCGTGTTAGTTCTGCACTCGGTCTAAATGTACCTTCATCTCCTGTTAAAATGCCTTCACTGTTGATTTTTACAACAGCATCAGCAAACTCACTTCCTGCTGGGATATCAGGGTAATGTTCAAGGATAGATCCGATGTTGTCAGGTGTGTCGATTTTTAAAGCACGAGCAAATAGCTTTGCCGCTTGACCACGAATAATCTTCTGATTTGGTCGATATGTACCATCGTCATAGCCATTAATAATCCCTTGCTTAACGAGTGTTTGCACTTCTTTGTAAAATGCGTCACCCTCTTTAAGGTCTGAAAATTCCTTTGTATCGGCATGACTGTATGATGGAGTAGCAAGACTAGCAACGAGTGCTGTCGTGATAGTTGCTGCTAAATATTTATTTATTGTCATAAAGAGTGTACCTCCCTTATTTTTAAAAACGGTAAAGTCGAAATTTGTAGTTTTAAGAAAGTTTTTCCAAATCTAGCTTACAACAAATCTACTAAGTTCTCAATGTATCGCCATAAAAGTTCATAATAATTGAGCATTTAGTTATGACTATTGTCGAAAAAAGTTTAATTAAATATTGCTTAAGACCGGTGCGATGTTTTTTAGTTTCATAAAAGTGCGTATATATGTATAATATTTAGTAAAACGAAATATTTTTATAAAACAGAAGGTGTTAAAAATTAAATCACAACAAACTAAAAATGTCGTCATTATGTGGATTGCTAATTTTTTTATAGCTGGTAGCTTGACGATGATCCTGCCGTTCTTATCGTTGTATATAAAAACACTCGGCAGTTATTCACATGATTTTATTCAATTGTGGTCAGGGCTTGTGTTTGGGGTCACCTTTATAACAGCATTTATTTTTTCACCTATTTGGGGCCGAATCGGCGATAAATATGGACGAAAAAAGGTGCTACTCATTCTCGGATACGGTGTTTCTATTTGTGTTCTCTTAATGGGATATGTCTCGTCGGTTTACATGCTGTTTGGTTTACGAATGTTTATGGGATTGTTTGCAGGATTTATATCGATGGGCCAGGCGCTTATTGCTGCGCAAACACCAAAAGCGATTGCAGGTCGAACGCTCGGTACGTTACAAACGGGGAATGTAACAGGCTCGTTATTTGGTCCTTTACTTGGAGGGTTGCTCGCCGACACGGTAGGATTCGAGTATACATTCTTAATTACAGCTGTTGTCACGTTTATAGCATCTAGCTTCGTATTATTCGGTATAAAAGAAGTGCGTATGGAAGACAACAAAGCAAATGAAAAACAACTTACAGGTCGAGAAGTATTGCGTTATATTTTCACAACACCAATGTTACTTATGATCATGCTTGTATCAATGATTATTCAAATTGCACACTTTGCCATTCAGCCACTTCTTGCGCTTTATGTGGAGGAATTCGTGTCGATTGAGAACATCGCCTTTTTATCGGGGGTCGCATTTTCAGCTACTGGACTTGGGAATTTACTTTTTACAAGGCAGTGGGGGAAATGGGGGGACCGAGTGGGACACGATAAAATACTTTTTATTTTACTCATACTGTCAGCCGTCGTCTATGTTCCGCAAGCCTTTGTCACGGACATATGGCAGCTTACTTTGCTGCGGTTTGTGCTTGGTGCGGTAATCGGTGGCGTGATTCCTTGTCGAACGGCTTTTATTAGACAAACCGCTCCTGTATCTATCCAAGGAGAAGTATTAGGCTATAATGCAAGCTTTCGCTTTCTTGGTAATGTCATTGGGCCTGCTATGGGAGGTGTCATTGCTGGCTTCTTCGGTATCTCTTCCGTATTTTTTGTTACGAGTGGTTTACTTCTATTAGCAGGAGCAATGCTTGGTTTTATTATGAAAAAGCAAGAGGATACAACAACATATAAAGAAGTATCTGTAAAAGGCTAGCGAGTGCTAGCCTTTTAGCTTGGGTAGAAGTGGTTTGTTGCGGAAGGTAGTCTACCACTCTCGTGTTGATTTCTACTAGTCTGGTGTCGAAGTTGTACCAGTTCCGTGTAGGCTTTCTACTAGTCTCGAGCGAGTTTCTAGCGCTCATGTGTTGAAGTTCTACTAGTCTCAGTAGAATTTTCTACACTTGTGTCGATGTTCTACCGGTTTCGTGTCGAATATCTACCACTTCCATGTCGATAATCTACCACTAATGTGACGATGTTCTAGTAGTCTAGTTGGCTTAACAGCACTTATAACCGGTTCTGTGTCGAATATCTACCGGTTCTGTGTCGAATATCTACCACTTCCGTGTCGAATATCTACCGCTTTCATGTCGATATTCACCAAGTTGCCATAAATCACACAACATAATCCAACTTTTCCCTTATAATTACGATTCCTTTTCGTGACTCTTATCAATTATTCGCGAATTAAACTCGAACGCACTTATCCGCGAATTAAACCAGAACGCACCACTACTAAGACAATACGCGTACCCACCCATCTCTCTCATGAATGTCCACAAAACTTGCCTCCTCACAAACGGTTCATTTCGCCTACCGACCTTACAAACAAAATCTATGAAATAATGTAACTTTTAAACATTATAATGCGACAAATAGTGTAATTGATAGGGAAAATTCTCCATCTATAGTCTTATTGCTAGTTTTACTACACAAATGTTATAAATAATAAGTCGAAGTTTATTTCCCAGGAAAGAAATTTGTCATATTACTATTGTTGAGGAGGCGCATTGTCTTCTATTACTGAAAGAACATGTCGAATATCTCGGAACTTGGTATTTTATTGAAATACAAGCAACGTTCAACAAAATAAAGAGAATTTGCGTTACTATTTAAAAAGGGGATTCAAATAAAGGAGCTGAATGTTCATCTTATGAAAAGACAGATTAAAGGATTAGCCGCGGCAACTGTGTTATTTTCTCAGCTTGTTTTACCTGCTAATATTGGTTTTGCAGCGAAGGAAGTCGTCGATGCCTATGCCGTATCACCAGGTGTAACGTATATAAATGAAAGATTAGTAGAACAAGATAAAAAGCAAGAGATTCGGGTTCTTGAAGTAGACTTGGACAACCCTTTCGCTGAAGTTGAATTGGGGTATAACAATCCTCTAACAAGTTTAATGCCAACAACAAAATTTGCCGAAATGAATACACGCCCTAATCATCATGTTGTGGGTGCAATTAATGGTTCTTTTTATCATATGACATCTAGTAAACTACCAGCGTATTTAGTTGCATATAATAATAAGCTTTTAAACCTTGGTGTAATTTCGACAGGCTTAGATGAGTATATGAGTATACCTACAGCCTTTGGAATGCTAGAAGACGGTACGCCGAAAATCGATACCTTTCAATATAAGGCGAAAATGGCGATAGACAATAGCGAGTGGAACATAACGAGCTTTAATAAACAACGCGGTACAGCAGAAATTATCGCGTACACGCCACAGTACAGCTTTACATCAACAAGAACAAATCAATATGGAATGGAAGTTGTGATTCAAAACTTGTCAAAGCCTTTAGATGCTAATTTTGAATTTGGTGAAACAGTTACCGGCACGATCACTAAAATTGCTCCTTATGGAATTGGAAACTCGGAAATTCCAAAGGATGGCTTGGTGATTTCGATTGCTGGTGGGGTGTTAGCGGAACAATTCAAAGACATCGCATTAGGTGATGAGGTCGAGTTAAACATCGATTTAGAGGACAAGTGGAAAAATGCAGAGTTTATGCTCGCGAGTGGTCCAATTCTTGTGAAAGACGGAAAAGTAGATTTGTATATTAATAAAGACAGTAAGCGTGCCAAAGAGCGTCATCCACGTACAGCTGTCGCTATTGATTATGATCAAAATAAAGTGTTTTTTGTAACAGTCGATGGTCGTCAAAAAGACTATAGTGACGGCATGGGATTAGAAGAGTTCGCGAAGTATTTAGTATCATTAGGAGTAGATAGTGCCTTAAATCTCGATGGTGGCGGCTCGACTACTATGGCGATTCGTCAATATGGTGATACAAATGCAACGGTTGTAAATTCTCCATCAGGTGGTTTTCAACGAAGCGTATCAACAATTTTACAAGCGGTGAGTACAGCACCGTACGGCCAACCGAGATATTTAAACGTTAAAGAGCCTAAAGCGAAAATTCTAACAGGTACGACAGTAGATTTCGCGTTTGATTATGTGCTTGATGAATATATGAATCCATTAAAATATGAAAAAGAAAAACTATCATTTATATACGATAGCAACGTTGGAATCGTAGATAATATGCGCTTTACAGCGAAACAAGCTGGTAAACATCAAATCGTAGCTGCGTATGAGGGAGCTAGTCAACAGCTTTTCGTTGATGTTGTTGATTCAATTCCAAACATTAAAGTGTCACCAACATCAATCGTAATAGGGAAAGAATCTACAACAAAGCTACAGGTACAAGCTTTTGATGAAGAAGGAAATAAAATTTTATTTGATCCAGCGTTAGTAAAATGGAGTCTAGAAGGCGATATCGGTACCGTTGATCAAACAGGTACGTTTGTGACTGGTACGGAAAATGCAGAAGGTACGATTCAAGTAACGTTAGCAGGAAAAACAATAACTATTCCTGTTATCGTGGATACAAAGCCAATTTTAATTGATGGTTTAGATATAGCTGATAATTGGGAAGTTGAAGGTATTCGTGCTACAGGAAACGTAGCAATGGCTCAAGAAGATGAGCCGTTCCGTGAAGGTGATTCATCATTAAAGCTTAACTATGATTTTACTGGTGAAGAGCCTGGGACAACGGCGGTATATATGAATGCGAAAAATCCTATCGAGTTATTAGGCTATCCAAAGCAGCTTGGTATGTGGGTATATAGTGAAGGTAGCAAGCATTGGTTGCGCGCTAAAATCCTAGCTGGTGATGGAAAAGAGCATACGGTTAACTTAACAGCAGACAACGGGCTTAACTGGAAAGGCTGGCGCTTTGTTCGCGCTGATATTCCAGAAGGTTTACCGATGCCACTTAAGCTAAAGCAAATTTATGTGGCTGAGCCGGTAGAAGAAGAGCAAACAAAGACAAGCTTATATTTTGATAAAATGACGGCTATTTATGACAAGTCATATGTGGAGCAACAATTTTTAGATGTTCCGACAGGTGATTGGGCAGAACAAGGAATTATAGCTCTTCGTGACCGCGGTATTATTACGGGCTATGACAATGGAGAGTTCAAACCGAATGCAAAACTTTCGAGAATGCACGCGGCTGTCATGATGGTACGCGCACTAGGGCTTAACACTAAAGATTTACCCGAGCCAGGATTTACGGATGTGCCAACGGATCATCCATATTACAATGCTATTAAAGCTGTTGCAGCAGCTGGCATTATGACAGGGAAAGATGATGGTTCATTTGATTTAACTGGATCCTTGACTCGCGGACAAATGGCAGCAATCCTGTATCGTGCCTACAACTTAACAGGTGAAGCAGAAACAGACTTTGCTGACATACCAAAAGATCACTGGTTTTACAAAGAAATCTCAGCGTTAAAAGCAAGTGGAATTACAACAGGATACGAAGAAGACAACACGTATCGCGCCAACAACCCAGTCACACGTGCGCAATACAGCATGTTCCTCTATCGTACGTTAAACCAATAAACCAATAAACCAATAAAACAATTAAAAACAAAAGCAGCAGGCTATGTTCCTGCTGCTTTTTGGAAGCATGGGGACGGTTCTCATGCTTCCTTCTACATGCAGAAAGCGAGGGATGGCAGCATGAGAACCGTCCCCACTCTGCCTAGGTTGGCAGTACAAGAACCGTCCCCACTCTGCCTTGCGTTTTGGTAATATCTACCCAAAACTAATAGGCTATTAAACGTAGGCTAAGAGTGTGCTATTCTAGTAGTAGGCGTTGTCACATTTTGCTGAAAGGCGGTACGAAAGATGTCGCAAAAAGGGTTATTGGCATTGTTGCTTTCGATCGTCATGGTTATGTCGATTTTCATGTCAGACAGTGTGCTTGCAGCATCAGACGAGACGGATCCGGTCGCTTGTGAAAAACAAGATGAAACTTCAACGGAAGATGAGACTTCACCAGAAGACAACACTTCAGAAGACGGAAGCTCAACAGAAGATGCAAGTGAAAACACGTCAGACACTGAAACAGAATCGACGCCCTGTGACGAAGCTGAAGTGAAAAAAGTTATTCGTGGTGTAGTTGTAAAATCAACACCACCACCGGTAGAAACAGAGGAAGTTGTTGTTCCAGTTGTGGAGCTAGATTCGAAGGAAGTATTCCTTAATTCAATTCCACAATACTTTGCAGATGTTAGTGCAGAGGACCTTAACACGAAAGAAATTCATTATTTGTACATGACAGACGTAATTATTGGGTACAAGCTTAATGGCCAAGCGTACTTTAAGCCGGAAAACAACTTAACGCGTGCGCAAGCAGCTAAAATGCTCGTAGAGGCGTTAGGCGAAGAACAGCGTGTTGTTGAAAAACCGACATTCCCAGACGTACCAGTTACGCATTGGGCTTCAGGCTACATCGAGCGTGCTGTGCAACTCGGGATTTTATCAGGCTATGAAAACGGTCTATTCGGACCTGAAAACAAGTTGAAACGCTCCCAGCTAACAAAAATGGTAGTGAAGGCCTTCAACATGAATGTAGACAAAGTTGATGAAAGCAGCTTTACAGATGTGTCCATCAATTATTGGGCGAAAAACAATATTGAGACACTGTATAATGAAGGAATTGTCGAAGCGAGCGGCTTTATCTTCCGACCAGAAGAGAAGGCGACACGTCGTGATTTCGCTGTTATTTTATCAAGAGCAATTCGAGACGAACTTCGCATCGACCCAGCCGCTAGTGCTGCAAGCATGATAGGTATCGTAACGGCTGATAGTGGCTTGAATGTACGTAACTTAGCTACATTAAATAGCCAAGTCATTGGGAAGCTACTCCCCGGTGAGCAAGTACAAGTCATCCACCTTTACGGCTATTGGGCAGAAATTGTATACAACGGCTCAAAAGCATACGTACACAAATCATACTTAAAGCTAAAAAATGTTAACGCCCCAGTTCTAAAAAACCGTATCATCGTCCTTGATGCCGGTCATGGCGGCAAAGACCCAGGTGCTGTATACTTTGGCATTCGAGAAAAAGATGTTAATTTATCTGTTGCACTAAAGGTACGTGATCTCCTAGAAGACGCCGGTGCAAAAGTGGTGATGACACGAGATAGCGATGTATTTCTATCGTTAGGTGAACGTGTTGAAAAGACGTTTAATGAATATGGAGAGCTGTTTGTCAGTATTCATGCCAATGCGTTACCATCTAAACCGAGCATAGATGGATCAGAAACGTATTATGACACAACAGAAAACGACAATGCAGCCGAAAGCAAAGCTTTAGCGGACACAATCCAAACACAATTGGTAAAGCAAGCAAGCATGGCAGACCGTGGCATTAAAGACGAACGCTTCTACGTTATTCGCAATAATGACGTCCCAAGCGTACTTGTCGAACTAGGTTTCCTGACGAGCGATGATGACGCCCAAAAACTAAAGTCAGCTACCTACCACGACTTATATGCTAACGCTATTTACCAAGGTATCCTTGATTACTACACTAAATAATATTCAGCGAGTGCACAGGCGCTCGCTTATTTTTTATAAAAAGAAATAAGAAATCACTCGTACATGTGACAGTAGCGACCCTAACATACGCTTAAGTTCGAACGACCTCAATCCCAAATTTTACGTGGGAAGTTTTATTCACTCTCGTATAGTTGCTATGTTATGATATATAATGTTGACAACTGTCGAATTACATAAAAAGCTGGAAGTGGCGATATATATATGAATAATAACTTTTTAAAATTAATCGGTGGCGTTGCCTTAATTAATGTCGTGTCAAGACTGCTCGGATTTGTCCGAGAGCTTATCATCGGCTATCACTATGGCACGTCGTTTTTAGCAGATAGTATTATTACGGCTTACACTATTCCGATGTTTTTCTATATTGTTGTCGGTGGTTCTATCACGACAGCCTTTATATCGATTTATCATAAAATAGCCGATGGGGAAAAGCGTGAGCGCTTTATGACCTCGTTGTTTACCTTTATTTTAATAATCATGGTCGTAACGACGGTGTTGTTGTTCGTATTCGCAGATGGCTTGTTAGCTTTATTATTCCCTGGCTTAAGCGGAGAGCAATTCTCGATTACGAAGGAATTGTTTTACTGGATGGCACCAACGACACTTATTTTAGTGTTATCAATTTGGTTAAGTGGCTTACTTAACGTACATAAGCGCTTTTTCTTATCGAATACATCGACACTGATGAACAACTTACTAATTATTGTTGTTGCCGTAGCACTTCAACCGTTGTTTGGCGTGCATGCATACGGGGCAGGGATTTTAGCCGGTGCGATATTAGGGCTTTACATGCTGATTCGTGGCGTGCGAACAGGCAAGCATGCAACATTTGCCCTGAACTTTAAATTTTCACCAGATTTATGGCGTGTATTAAAAATGTCAATTCCGCTTATGATTGGTGGAGCGACGTTACAATTTTATTTTATCATTCAACGTTTCTTTGCTTCACAGCTCGAGGAAGGTGCGATTGCCTCGTTAAACTACGCATCAAAGCTGACGCAGTTTCCGCAAGCCGTTTTAATTACGGCTGTTACGACTGTTATTTACCCACTCATGTCACAGAAGGTGGCTGAGAACAAGCTCGATGATTTCAAAGATTTATACTCAAAGGGAATGCGCTGGTTAATGCTGTTGCTCCTACCAGTTACAGTGTTTCTTTACTTCTACGCAAAAGAAATTGTTATCTTAGTTTTTGAATACGGAAACTTCGACAGACAATCATCAGACATGACAGCACCACTGCTGCAAATTTTCGCGTTATCAATGTTTGTTTTGGCGAGTGGGCAATATATTACGCGTTTCTTCTACGCTTTAGAGCGATCTAACATGCCTGTCGTTTTGAATGTCATTTCTGTATTTGGGATTAACGTGCTTGTCACGATTTGGTTGCTTGAAAATCTCGGAGCAGAAGCAGTAGCTTGGGGTACTACCATTAGTGCGATTGCTAACTATTTCCTTCTCATTTTAGCCGCACAATTTATGCTAAAATTAAGCATAACGAAGGACAGTAAAGAGTTAATGAAGCTTGTTGTTTTTCTTGTAAGTTTAACAGCCATTTTGTACAGTTCAGCACGATGGATTAGCTTTTCATCAACGTTGCTAACATTTATAGTTGGTGGAATTGTATTTGTATTGGGGACGTTCCTTCTATTAAAAGTACTAGGTTTTGAAGAATACAACATGCTTAAGAAACGTGTATTAAGAAAAAAAGCTAACGCATAATTTTTTTATGGCAGAGGAGAGACCGACATGACACGCATACTATATGTAATTCTACTTCTAGTTGTGTTAGCGGGATGCAGCACAGCAACAACAACGGCAGAGGATGAAGTACTAGAAGCCGCGACGGCGCCGTGGGTCGAGCAACAATTTAATACGGTCGAGACAGATATAGACGAAGTGGACAAGCAGGTAACGCAACTTGATAAAGATATCGCGCGAGTCGAGGCAAAGCTTCAAGATTATAAAAACACAACATTTACTGATGTACCTCGCACGTATGAACATTATGAAGCGATCATGCATCTATTTGATAAGAAGATTATCTCAGGCTATTTAGAAGAAAAGAAGTTTTATCCTTATCGTCAATTAACACGCTATCAGGCAGCATCGATGCTAGTATCGACGCTAGGCCTGCCATTATCGAAAGAAGAGCCAGTGTTTAACGACGTAGCCGGCTGGCCGGTGGAACAAATCATGGCGACGTATGAAAACGGCATTTTTCAAGGCTCAAACGGTAGCTTCATGCCAAATCAACCTATGAAACGCCGCCATATGGCGATGGTATTAGTCCGTGCCTTTGGGTTGGAAGCGCCTGAGAATGCAGAGTTTACAAGCTATAATGATGTCTCTGAAACAGTCGGAGGCTTTGACGCTATTAAAACGATCACGCAACTAGGCATCGCTAAAGGTTCCAACGGCAACTTTATGCCAGAGTCGCCAACTACTCGTGCACAGTTCTCAGCGTTTATATACAGAACGCTGCAATACATGGAAGCGCAAGGAGTAGAAGATGTTCAAGGTGCGGAGGAAGCTCAAGACGATGAGCAAGAAATTCAAGACGAACAATCACCTGACACGCAACAAACAGAAGACACCAAAAAACCTTAGGTAAATTTACCTTTGGTTTTTTATTTAATAGAATAGTATAATATTAGTAGAATAGCTAGTTCTCATGGACTAGTGCTTTTTTTGCGTATAGGAAAGTATAAGCTTTTTACCTAGACTAGTGTCTAGCATCAGGCGCCAACGGCTCGAGGTCACAAGCCAATCGCCTCTGGAAGTCAGGACTTCCGGCGGCGCTCGTCTGGTGCTTGTCGCCGTAGGCCGGCGCCTTGCGCTTTTCTTAACGTGTTGTTTACTATATTGCGAGATTCATAGATTGTTTTTTTCTTAGACGATAAGAGTAGCACAACTTATACAAAAAAGTCTTGATTTCAGCGGAATGCGCGAGACTCCTGCGGGAGATAGTGGCAGACGTGAGACCCCGCAAGAGCTTTAGCTCTGAGGAGGCTCACGGCCACCCCGCGGAAAGCGAGCGCAAATGGAGCAGAAATCAAATCTAAGTTTATAGATAAATCTATTGTGTCATTTGTACCGTGTAAGTTTTTAGGAGATTTGTAAAGGGGGCCGCATCGAAATGAAGAAACTTTTAACTATTATGATGATTACAATCAGCTTAATCGGTTGTACGGCGCAAGCGCAGGTAGAACCTCAAATGAGATCGATTGTATTGTCGCAAAAACAATTGATAAATCAAGGTATACCAGTTCTTATGTACCATACATTTGATGAGGATCCTACATTTCCAACTATTAACGTTACCCCTGAACATTTTCAAGAGCAATTAGCTTATTTAAAAAAACAAGGCTATGACACGATTACAAGTGAAGAGTTAGTTAAATTCTTGAACGGTGAAACTGTTGAATTACCAGAAAAGCCTTTTGTTATTACGATAGATGATGGTTACAAAAGTGTATACGACGAAGCCTATCCGATTATACAAGAGTTAGGATATGAAGCTACTTTGTTTGTTATTACGAAACATGTTGAAACAGGTGAGAGACTAGGGTTACCTTTCTCAGATTGGTCTGAGCTACGAAGAATGCAAGCATCTGGTGTGATTGAGGTTGAAAATCACACGAACGATCTTCACTATCGCGTAAATAATGAAGCTGGTCAAGAGGCGATGATCACGCTAGAAGATGAGCTTCTTGAAGAACATTTATCGCGGGTTGAAGAGGATTTAGAATATGCGATTGATATGATTGAAGAGCAGGTGGGCAGTGATGTGTTTGCTTTTTCATATCCATACGGTGCATACAATGAAGACATTGAAAAATTAGTGGCCGAAGATCATACTCTCGTTTATACAGTTGAAGAAGGCTTGAATTATTTTGGTGATAATCCGCTAAGAGTGAAACGTATCAATGTAAATGATGAAATGACTGGTGAAGAGCTAGTTACTATAATAGAAAGTCTAGAGACAAAAAAGGAAGCTAATCGTGAGTGATTAGCTTCTTTTTTATAGGCTCTTTAATTTAACCGTTGTTGTTGTTTTTCGCTACATGTCTATCTTCTATCACTTATTATTTCTAGCATTATTACTCAGCTTGCGGTAGTGGTCCTACTTCGACGCCTGTGTAGTAATGTTTAATAATTTCTTCGAATGTTTTTCCTTGTTCTGACATGCCGCGAGCGCCCCATTGACTCATCCCGAGACCATGGCCCCAGCCATCTCCGTCAAACGTGTAGGTTTGTGGCTGTGTTTGTAGGAACAAAGGTCCGTTGACATCTCTTAATTGTAAGTTTAAGTCTTCTATAATGGCTGTTGTGTCGTCTGCCTTTTGTATTTGTAAACCTAAAACAGCGTCCTTTTCGACAACAGATCCATCTGCTTGCATAATTTTCACAGCTGAATCAGCTTTTATATCAAACTTTGTGCTTCGCAGTCCGTCAAATATTTGACGGAAGCGATCAGCAGAGGGAACAAGCTCTGGTTTTAAAGTAAAGGTGCGATAATTTTTTACTTCTTTATCGTACGTTTCAACAGCCACTTGCTGCACGCGTCCAGTTTTTGTTTTTTCCGTAATACGAATAGAGGTAATGATTTCATTTTCTGTTAGCGTGAATTTTTCAGCCAGTGTTTGTACGTCACGAACTGCCTTCCAATTGTGATAAGGGTTCGGATTTTTGTCACTTGGAACATCATACGGGTCAGGCACACTTTTTATATAATCCACTGGATTGGACCACACAAACTCTGAATTCTCTGTAGCCCCACCGGAGCTTGCATGGAAAAAGGCGTGAATCGGTTTGTCATTATAAATTGCGTAAATGCCTTTTGTTTCATCGACAGCTTGGTTTGTTGCCGTTGTTTCACGAGATTTTCCAGCGTACACTTGACTTGCTACCGTCATTTCAAGATAGTCTTTGTATAGCATAGACACATAAGCGTAGCTTCGCGCGGCAACGGCTTGCGCTTTTAACGCCTCAAGCGGCCAAGATGGTATCATTTCACTTGGCACAACACCTTTTAAATAACCTTCCATATCTAGTATGTTAAAAAGTGTAGGAGCTAATTCACCTGGATACACTTCGAATGATCCACGATATGAAATAGGATCTGGTTTACCATCTTTATTCACATCAGGTCTACCTTGAATGCCTTCAATGGCAACAAAATTTGTATCGTTTGGCTCATTTTCGTAAACGGCAAATCCGTTTGCAGATACGTGCTTAGTATCACCTATAGTTGCTGTGATTTTTCCTTCCTCTTGTGAAAAATCAACGTCTGGTGCTTCCAGTGTTGTAAGGTTATCAAGGTTCACAATTATGTAAGTGCCACTAATTAAAAATTTAAATGTTGGAGTTGGTAACAATTTTACCTTTACTTCCGTCTCATATGTGGGAGGAGTAATTGTACCTGAGCCAAGAACATGCGTTAACGGTGTCGAAAGCAATAAAAGTCCGCAAATAATAATAAACAAATACTTTTTCATAATAGCACCTTAATTCGTAAGCTTATCAAGCTCAGCTTCAAGCTCGATAACTTTTGATTCAAGTGTCTGGACTTTTGTTTCTAGCTGTTCGACTTTTTCTGATAATGGGTTTATTTTAGCTAAAACCCACTCGACGCTCGCTAATACAGGTTCACTAGCTTGAGCAGTGACGGCAAAGCCTGTAATTCCAAGGGTTGCGATAACGGGGATAATGATGCGTTTTTTCATATGAAGCATAGACTCCCTCCTAAATCTTAAAAACTTGTAGAATATGAAACTATTATAGCAAAAATTGTTAAGTAAGGAGGTAGAAAATTCGCGAAAAGCTGTTGAACCTTGTAGAAAAAATGTGGGTGAATTGCTATAATTTACAATATGTGAGGAAAAATGACTTACTATAATTTAAATAATGTGAGGAAAAAAATACTATTTACAACTACTAGATTGCTTGTGATATAATGCTCATTGTGTACCTGCAGTTGGTTACATATTTGGTATAAAAAAACGTATTGATGAACAACAATTATGGATATGCTATTTTTTAGGGGAGGGTCTCCAATTGGTTTATGTAACCTTAGTATTATGTTTTATCGCTTCAGTGCTTTTAACTCCCGTAGTAAAAAAGCTGGCTTTTGTCATCGGAGCAACTGACAAGCCTAATCATCGAAAAGTACATCAAAAAATAATGCCACGTTTAGGCGGACTGGCAATATACTTGAGCTTTATTGTCGGCGTGTTAGTATTACGCCCTGACAGTTCATATATGATACCGATAATTATCGGAAGCACTATCATTATCATTACCGGAATTTTGGATGATATGAGAGAGCTTTCAGCGAAAGTTAAATTTATCGCACAAATAGCAGCTGCATCTGTAGTCGTTATATACGGTGGGATTGATATTGATTTCATCACGTTACCTTTTGGTGCTGAGCTTGACTTTGGTCCGCTGGCGATTCCGCTTTCTATTCTGTGGATCGTCGGGATAACAAATGCCATTAACTTAATTGACGGCTTAGACGGTTTAGCAGCTGGTGTCTCAACGATTGCGCTTGTAACCATTACTGGTATGGCGATGGTTATTGGCAATGCAAGTGCACCGTTTGTTATTGCCATTGGTTTAATCTTAATTGGTAGCACAACTGGGTTTTTGTTATACAATTTCTACCCAGCAAAAATTTTCATGGGTGATACAGGAGCATTGTTCCTTGGTTTTATGATTGCAGTACTGTCATTATTAGGTTTTAAAAACGTAACTGTAATCTCATTCATTGCCCCAGTCATCATTTTAGGTGTACCAATTTCGGACACGTTCTTTGCGATTATTCGTCGTATATTGCACAAACAGCCGCTGTCGGCACCAGATAAATCACACTTACATCACTGTTTATTGCGTTTAGGCTACAGCCACCCGAAAACAGTGTTAATCATTTACGGTTTAAGTGCTTTGCTTGGTTTAACTGCGTTTGTATTTACTACAGTAACCCATACATGGATCTCAGGTATGATTGTATTAACGCTACTACTAATTGTTGAAGTAGGTGCCGAGAAAATCGGCTTAATGGGACAACATCACCGTCCAGTATTAAAAACACTAGAAGCGATTTACGCAAGATCTAGAGGATAAATTTTGCATGAAATTAAAAACGACAAAACGACAAAACGACAAACGAGAGGTCTACGGGGCCTCTCGTTTTTTGCGTTTGTAAATTGTGTGTTTGTGATTGCTTTGTATGTTGAAGAATAGATTTATGCGCCAAATTTTCGATGTTATGCGTGAGTTTTTCTGGTTTATGCGTGAAATTTAGTCGTTTATGCGCCAATTAAGATGATTTATGCGCCAATTTTCTCCTTTTATGCGTATTTTACATTTTTTCATTGTCCATCATGTACATTTCGCCGTCCATATAAAACGAACCAAAACAAATGACATCCACCGCATGTACATTTCACGTCCATACAAAACAGCTGACAAAGCTGCCACGCACCACAAAAAAATCCCGGTACCAATTATAGTACCGGGATTTTACTTTTATTCTTTATCTTCAACTTCTTCAGCGGCGATCGTGTTGCTGCCGTCAACTAGCGTAATGCCTAAGTGTTGCTGCAAGGAACTACTTAATGTAGCTAATGCTGTGTCATCTGGCTTGTAGTAATACACACCGTCAATTCGAGCATTTTCACCATCAAGCTGTAACGATTCAATATTAGCACCAGTAGCGAAGCTAAACATGGAGTTAACTACATTCGGCTTTAAGTTTGTACTCATGTTGTTTCCAACAGCGTCGATAATCTGACTATATTTTGTAATCGCACCAACAGATGCTGATTCTGCAAGAATGGTCTTCATTATTTCTTGTTGACGCTTCCCGCGTTCTAAGTCACTGTCATACTTACGTGTACGAGCGAGCGCTAATGCTTCCTCGCCAGTAAGAGTTTGCATGCCTGGATTTAAGTGAATGGCGTTGTGATTATCTTCGGTATCCTTTTCATGCATTTCAAAAGGAACTTCATAATCAATTCCGCCAAGAACATCAATAACGTCAATAAACGCATAGAAGTTCATTTTCACATAATAATCAACCGGAATCTCTAATAAGCTTTCGACAGCATCAACTGTACCTTGTACGCCACCAAAAACGTGCGCATGGTTGATTTTATCGTACTTGCCTTCTGCGTTAATGTATGTGTACGTATCACGCGGAATGCTTAATAGCTTAACTGATTTATCCTTTTTATTAAAAGTAGCAAGCATAAGTGCATCAGTCCGCGTTGCCGAATTATAATTTCGGGACATGCTATCATCTATACCCATGAATAAAATCGAAATGTTGCCTTTGTCACGCTTTGTTGTAGTCTTCCCTCCAACAGCAACGTCATGTTCAGCGACATCTTCTGTGTTTTCTAGTTCGTTAGGCATCGTGTTTAGTGTGTCCATTGCCTTCCAGTATAAGAAGCCTGCGTAGCTAACGGTTGCGAGTAGCAGTACGAGTAGCGGCACTCCAATTATTGTTAACATTCTGCGCTTTTTATGCTTTTTTTGTTGTAGCCTTTTTATTCGCTCATTTTGAGCCATGGTTATCCCCTTCTTCTTTTTAGAGATTGCTTATATGAAAAATCAAACTAACCTTCATTTTACATCGGCTACATCGTTGTTGTAAAATGAAATTTTTTCTAACGTGTATATATATTTATTTTCCGAAAAACGTAAGTATTAAACTACGTCCTCTTCTAAATATGTGACAATTCCTTCAGTAATATTAGCTTTTCCGTTCGTTAATTCTGTCATCCAGTCAGTAAATGCCGTTTTACTGCCTTCCTCAACGTATGCTTCTACTTCAACATCCTCAAGATAATGGATATCTTTAATAGTATAAATGGAAGCACGTAATTCATTTTCTACCTTGCCTAGCATCGTGTATTCAATTTTTGTATGCATAACACGCATCAGCTTACGCTCTACTACACCAATATGATCGATACCTTCAGAAGTAGCCTTTCCATATGCGCGGATTAACCCTCCCGCACCAAGCTTGATGCCCCCAAAGTAACGAGTTACGACAACGACCGTATCCTTCAGATGCTTTTTTTTCAATACTTCTAACATGGGAACCCCTGCTGTACCACTAGGTTCCCCGTCGTCATTCGCTTTTTGAATTTGATCATTTTCACCAATTAAATATGCAGAACAGTTATGATTAGCATTCCCATGCTCTTTTTTTATTTTTTGAATAAAGGCTTGTGCTTCTTCCTCAGATGTAGCTCTTTGTATGTGTGCGATAAATTGCGAGCGTTGTATCTCAATTTCATGTTCTCCGGCTGCTTTTACTGTAAAATATGAGTGTAGCATGTATTTTCAACATCCTTTCTGTAACACTTTTATATTATAAATCGTCAAATTCCTTAAGTAAAATGCATTTGTTAGGCAAATGGAATCATGGTTTGTAAAAAATTTCTAGATATAAAGAATTATAAATCGGCAATTCTTTTAGATACAATGAATTATAAATCGTCTAATTCCTTACGTACATTGAAAAAAATGCAACAAAAATTTTAAAAATAACGTACAATAAGAGTATATCATCCCGGAAGTTCGAGGGGGACTTACATATGGCGACAAAAGATTTTGACGTGAAAATGTTAGATGAAATACTCGAGAAAATGGTGGAAACCGTTCATAATAGCAAAGATGAGATATTTCTAATTAGCGAGCACTCTCGTCAGGAGTTTGAGGTGCTTAAAGCTGAGCTAGAAAAAACACGAGAAGAAGTGGACAAGGTTATCACTGATGGAGATGATCTTGAAAAAAAGAGTAAGCTTGCTAGAAACCGTTTGTCTGTTGTGAGTAGTAATTTTAACGAATTTGGAGAAACACAAATACGCGAGGCATATGAAAAAGCGCACAAATTCCAAATGGACTTAACTATTGTGCGGGAAAAAGAGCGCCAGCTTCGTGAAAAGCGTGATGACTTAGAACGCAGGCTTCGCAACTTAGAGGCAACGATTGAACGCGCTGATCAACTAGTTAGTCAAATCTCAGTTGTTTTGAATTATTTAGACAATGATTTACGTCACGTAGGTGAGGTGCTGCAGGACGCTAAACAAAAACAGGAGTTTGGATTGCGAATCATTGAAGCACAAGAAGACGAACGTAAGCGTCTATCAAGAGAAATACATGATGGGCCTGCACAAATGCTTGCTAATGTCATGATGCGTTCCGAACTAATTGACAGAGTGTTTCGTGAGCGTGGAGCAAATGAAGGGTTTCAGGAGATTCGGGAGTTAAGAAAAATGGTTCGTTCCGCCTTATACGAAGTGCGAAGGATCATTTATGATTTACGTCCGATGGCATTAGATGATTTAGGTTTGATTCCGACCCTCAAAAAATACCTAGATACTATCGAAGAATATAATAAGGGTGTGCCTAAAATTGATTTTAATAATTTAGCTCAAGATGTAAGACTGAGTTCTCGTCTTGAGGTTGCACTGTTTCGACTCGTTCAAGAAGCCGTGCAAAACACTCTTAAACATGCGGATGCGAGTCATGTTCAAGTAAAGATTGAAATTACAAAAAACCATGTTATGCTAATGATAAAAGACGATGGGGTTGGTTTTGACCCGGGTGTAAGAAAGCAACAATCCTATGGCATTATAGGAATGAAAGAACGAGTTGAATTGTTAAGTGGAGATATTACTTTTCAATCAGCAAAGGATTCGGGAACAACCATAAGAATTAAAGTGCCATTAACAACTAACAGTTAGTCCGTAGAAAGGAAAACTGGGGAGGCGAAAGTATGAGTACGCAAACAAAAACTTCTATAGTTATTATTGATGATCACCGTCTATTTCGTGAAGGTGTAAAACGTATTTTAGATTTTGAAGCAGATTTCGAAGTGGTTGCGGAAGGCAACGATGGAGATGAAGCACTACAATTAATTATTAAGCACAAGCCGGATGTAGTTATTATGGATATTAATATGCCAAATGTAAACGGCGTCGAGGCAACTCGTCAACTAATTGCAGCATTCCCTGAAACAAAAGTCATTATTCTATCTATTCATGATGATGAATCATATGTTACACATGCTTTAAAAACAGGCGCAACAGGCTATTTGCTGAAGGAAATGGATGCGGATGCTCTTGTAGAAGCTGTGAAAGTGGTTGCTGAAGGCGGTTCGTACCTTCACCCTCGCGTCACACACAACTTAATTAAAGAATACCGTCGCTTAATCGATGGACAACGAGCATTTGGTGGAGTGGCAATAGCAGAAGGCGAAGTAAAGCGTCCGCTTCATATATTAACGCGTCGCGAATGTGAAGTGCTACAAATGCTTGCGGATGGAAAAAGTAACCGTGCCATTGGCGAAGCATTATTTATTAGTGAGAAAACAGTTAAAAACCACGTAAGTAATATTTTACAAAAAATGAATGTTAATGACCGTACACAGGCTGTAGTAGTAGCGATTAAAAACGGTTGGGTTGAAGTAAAATAAATATATAGTAACTGTAGTAATATAATTAATTGTCATAAAAAAGGAAAAACATCTATAATATAGTCATATATGGTATAATGGACAATACTATCGTGAAAAATGGTACAAGCTCCATTATGACGAAATTACAGATGAGGAAGGTACATTTATGAGAACAGCAGTTGTAACGGACAGTACTGCTTATATTCCTAAAGAATTACGCGAACAGTTTGACATACACATGGTCCCATTAGTAGTGAATTTTGGTACTGAAACGTTTTCAGAGGAAGTCGATCTGACAGCAGAAGAGTTTTTTGAGCGTATCAAAACGTCTGAGAAGCTGCCAACAACGTCCCAGCCTGCCATCGGAGCATTTGTTGATTTGTTTGAAAAATTAGCTAAGGAATATGATGCGGTTATTACTGTGCATTTATCTAGTGGCATTAGTGGAACGTATCAAGGTTCAGTAGCGGCTGGCCAAATGGTAGAGGACCTTAAGATATATTCGTTTGACTCTGAAATTAGCTGTATGGTACAAGGGTTTTATGCAATTGAAGCAGCTAAAATGGCCCAAAATGGTGCGCATCCAGATGACATCATCGCCCGATTAGATGCATTAAAACAATCTGCACGTGCCTATTTCATGGTTGACGATTTATCACACTTACAGCGTGGTGGTCGCTTAAGCAGTGCGCAAGCCTTTATTGGTGGCATTCTGCAAGTAAAACCATTGCTTCATTTTGTCGACAAAGTTATCGTACCGTATGAAAAAATTCGTACTCGCAAAAAAGCACTCGGTCGCATTTATGAGATTTTTCACGATGCAGCCTGTATGGGCGAACCGATGCAAGCCGTTGTAATTCACGCAAACCGTGAAGACGATGCGCGCGAAATCATGAGCGAGCTAGCAGCAAAATATCCAAACGTTGAATTTTCATTAAGCTACTTCGGTCCTGTTATTGCGACTCACTTAGGTGAAGGCGCACTCGGACTCGGGTGGATGAAGAGGTAATAGTAGAAAAAAGGTAGCCGATTATCACTTGAGTGTGATAATCGGCTATTTTTGCGTTTTGGGGGTGGTGTGGGAGTTCGGAGGTGGTAGATGGTATTTTGCGTTTTGGGGATGGTGTGGGAGTTCGGAGGTGGTAGATGGCTTTTTGAGTTTTGAGGATGTGGAAGGTCGGAGGGGTGCGTTTTGCGCTTTGGTGATGTGGAGGATTGTAGGGTTGAGGTTAGCGTTTTGGGGATGTGGAAGATCGGAAGGTTAAGGTTTGCGTTTTTTATGCGTGGGATGTTTGAGTTTATGCGTGAATTTTTCATGTTTATGCGCTAGTTTTTGTCGGTTATGCGTGAGTTTTAGGGGTTTAAGCGTCAAATTTTTAGATTTATGCGTATTTGAGTTTTCTCAGCAAATATGAAACGAAAAACTAATTTTTCCCTTAGCACAAAATTTAGTTTTAGTTAAGTGTTACCCGCGAAAATCGAATTTTCGCTGTTTGTCATCTATTTATAACATCCACTATGATGATGTAAGGAGGGATTCAATATGAACAAACTAGTTGGTCGCCGTCTTCTTCGTAGTGAGTTTGACGGAGACCTGAATGCAATCCCAGTAAAAGTCCAAAAAGGGATCATAATCTCAGACAAGGGACGCTATAGCTGCGTTCGCTGCGGCAATAAGACGCAAGAGCTGTTTGCCTCATATCCGTGTGCTCGGTGTGGAAAGCAATGTGTGTACTGTCGGAAGTGTATCACAATGGGACGCGTTAGTGAGTGTAGTGAATTGATATCTTGGGGTGGGGAGGATAGGAAGAGTGATGGAAATGCTGCCACGCAGCGATTGAATGGAAACTCCGATGGCACTAGGACGCAATCAATGCAGGAAGACGCTAATACCGCTAGCCGTGCAAATTCATTGAATAGTAGCGCCGATGTTGCTAGGACGCAATCGATGCAAGAAGGCACAATTACTGCTAGCACCCACATATTAAACTGGGAAGGCACGCTATCACCAGCACAGCAAAATGCTAGCAATAAGCTAGTACATGCTATTTCAAGCAATGAACAGCTCATGATTTGGGCGGTATGTGGAGCTGGGAAAACAGAAATTTTGTTTCCAGGCATACTGCATGCGCTGCAAGATGGGAAGCGTGTATGCATCGCTACCCCTCGAACAGATGTCGTCCTTGAGCTTACACCTCGTTTTCGTTCCGCTTTTCCGCAAACAAAAGTGCTCTCCTTATATGGTGGCAGTGAAGATCGTGGGAAAATCTCTCCCCTTGTGCTCAGCACCACTCATCAATTACTCCGTTATTATCGTGCTTTCGACGTTGTCATAGTAGACGAAGTAGATGCATTTCCTTACTCTGTTGAACCGATGCTACAATATGCTGTTGAGCAAGCTCGCAAGGAAACCTCATCCATGATATATTTAACCGCTACCCCAAGCCGTAAGCTTCAAAAACGGTACCCTTCCGTAGTTATTCCAGCCCGATTTCATCGTCATCCGTTACCTGTACCTCGCTTTGAATGGTGTGGCAACTGGGCCAAGTTGCTTTTAAAAAAAGGAAAATTGCCGCGAAATGTGTATGAGTGGGTTGAAAAACGAATTGTAGCTCGCAAACAAGCATTTCTTTTTGTACCAAAGATCTCACAGATTGAGGTAGTTGTTAAATTACTTCGCGCGATAGACCTTTCTGTTGAGGGTGTACATTCAGAAGATCCACAACGGAAAGAGAAGGTCGCCGCGTTTCGAAAAGGACAGGTACCTGTACTAGTTACAACCACCATTTTGGAGCGGGGAGTTACTGTTCCCAATATTGATGTCGCTGTGTTAGGAGCAGAAGACGATGTGTTTTCTGAAAGTGCGCTAGTTCAAATAGCGGGGCGCGTGGGCCGCTCCCCAAAGTACCCGAGCGGAGACATTGTATTTTTTCATTATGGAAAAACAGAAGAGATGTTGTGCGCTCGTCAGCAGATTAAAAATATGAATAAAGTCGCAAGAAAAAAGGGACTGATAGATGATGACAGAACGAAGTAGTTTAGGAGTGGACGACAATGATTGTTAAAAAGTTGGATCCCATCCTTCGTGAAGTGGATGAGGCTATAAAAAGGTGTTTGAAAGCTGAAGTCGATAGTATCGGAAGAATCCAAGCGGGAGATTGGGGTGAGAATGAGTTTGAGTATTATGCAAGATTAATAGACTCAGATGAGATTCGAATTTTTCACCACATACGAATTGCGTATCGTGGTTTTGCCTTTCAAATAGACTGCTTAATATTAACGCCACACTTCGCCATTATAATAGAAATAAAAAATTTAAAGGGTGTACTGACAATAAGTAATGAGCAACTTATCCAAAACGTAGACGGCCGGCAAAGTAGAGTTCCCAATCCAATAGCACAAGTCAAAACACAATCTTTTCATTTTATGAGGTGGCTCGAGGAACACGGTATTGAATCATATCCAATAATAAATTTAGTAGTCTCCACAAATCGTCGTGCAATCTTCGAGTTTGTTGAACCTTGCGAAGAGGCTAGGCAAATGTATGTACATGCTGATAACTTCCCATTAAAGTTTCGGATGTTAGAAATTCAGAATCCTGCTAACCTAACTCAAAGTAATTTAAACGAATTAAGTAAAACCATCCTAGCTTCGCACAAACCAAAATATAATAATACGTTAGAAAAATATGGTCTTACAGAAGATGATTTTGTATTTGAACTGAAGTGCCAAGCGTGCGGATTTCATTTGATGACCTATAAAAAAGGAGCCTGGCATTGTGATAGATGTGGTGAAACATGTAAAGATTGCCATGTGCAGTTGATTAGGGACTACTTGCTGATATTAGGGAGGGGTATTAGTTTAAAAGAGTGTAGGCAACTTTTTGGAATACAATCTCGGAACATATTACGAAATCTCCTTAGAAAAATGAATCTAAAGCTTGTTGGCAATCGAAAAAGTGCAAGATATTTTCTTTCGAAAAAATGAAATACGCATAAATCGCTGATTTTGGCGCATAAACAGAGAAAAATAGCGCATAAACCTTAAAATTACACGCATAAACCACTAAAACAGGCGCATAAACATCAAAAATTCACGCATAAACCAAAAAGGAGGCCCGCACCATGCCCTTATGTACGATTTGCCACACCCCATTCGACCCACCGACCACGTGGCGACACACATTAACGATAGCTCCACAACCGAAACTCTGCGCAAAGTGCGTCGAACAGCTCTCCCTAATTACACCACCCATCTGCGACATATGTGGGCGCCCTCTCAAAGAGCTCGCACCGGAGTATATTTACGATACAATTTGCTACGATTGCTATAGATGGGAGCACGATCCAACATGGTCGCAAACTTTAACGCGAAATCGCTCCCTCTACACGTACAACGATTTTATGAAAGAAGCGATGGCACTGTTTAAGTTCCGCGGGGATTACGCTGTCATATACGCTTTCCAAGAAAAACTACAGCAATTTTACAAGCAGCACTACAACAAACAAGATCTTCTTATCGTACCAATCCCCCTTAGCAACGAGCGTCTCCACGAGCGCGGTTTCAACCAAGCAGAAGCGATCGCATCACTTTTACCAAAACTGAACCTATTAGAATCAATCGCACAGCTATTGCCACTCAAACACTTCTTCTTTCAGCAGCCATTCCGCATCGAGAACATCCTTACGAGAACGCACCACGAAAAACAGTCAAAGAAATCGCGTACCGACCGCATTCATGCTAAAAACGTGTTCAGTACCAACACCCAAAAAATAAACAAACCGATTCTCCTAATAGACGATATCTACACAACCGGCTCTACGCTACGTCACGCAGCTAAGGTACTCAAAGAAGCGGGTGCAACGTCGGTATCAGCCTTAACCTTGATCCGCGGATAACTGATAATAAACTTCAAATCCATATTTTGCACACTGTTCATGTCAAAAGTCCTCTATAAAAACGCTTAACGACACGATATAATAATATTAGACAAATTTCGCGGATTATACAAAATAGCTAGGAGGACTTTTAACATGGCTGAATTATCTAACTGCCCAAACTGTGGTGCTTTGTTTGTGAAAAATCGTTTTCGTGATGTGTGTGACGTTTGTTATAAAGAAGAAGAAAAACAATATGATACTGTCTATAACTATATTCGCAAACGTGAAAATCGTACGGCGACAATGCTTGATGTGGTAGAGGATACAGGTGTACCGGAAACTAAAATTTATAAGTTTATTAAAACTGGTCGTATCAAGCTAGCTCAATTCCCTAACTTAGGCTACCCTTGTCAAAAGTGTGGAACCCTTATACGCGAAGGCAAGCTATGTAATAACTGCAAAGGAGATCTTCAAGGCCAATTAGAAGAACTTCAAAAAGAAAGAGAAATTCGTGAGCGCAATCAGTCAGATCGTGAACACACGTATTATGTTTTTAAAGATAATAAAGAAAAACGCTAAACATTTTCTATATCTTTCCGATAATACTAGTAAAGAGAATAAAGATATCGGAAAGTGAGGTGCCAAATATGAAAATCAACAATATTGGCCCATCAGGAGTAAATCCGTATCGTAAAAACGATATAAAGTTCAAAGAGGCAACAAAGACTACACAAACAGATAAAGTGGAAATATCTAAAGAAGCTATTGCAAAGGCATCAATGCAGCAATCACCAATCGTTGCAGACCGCCAGCAAAAGGTAGCGGAGCTACGTGATCAAGTTCAAAACGGCGCGTATCAACCGAATGCTGATGCAACTGCGAAAGGCTTACTAGATTTTTTCTCTAAAAAATAAATCAGTTTCCGACACCGAAACTGATTTAATTTTTGTTTTTAGGAGGGTGAGGCATGCAAGCACTCATTCAAACGATACAACTATTAATTAAGCTTCACCTTAGCTTGCTTCAATTAGCTAAGCAAAAAACAGAGTTAGTAAAGCAAAATGACATCCAGCAGCTCACTCAGCTTTTAAAAGATGAGCAACGTCACGTAGCAGCTATTCAGCAACAAGAAAAGCTACGTCAAACACAAGCGCATCAACTTACACAAAAAGAAGCAGCGACAATCTCAGATTGTCTTCATATAGCAAACGAAACAGATAAAGCAACGTTACAAGCATTGCAGGAAGAACTTTTACAGCTCATCACAGAGCTTAAAGACATTAACCACTTAAATCAACAAATGCTTCATCAATCATTGCAATATGTTAACATGTCACTTAGTGTGATGACGCCACAAGAGCAGAATGTAACATATAACAACCCTGCTAACAAAAAAACAACACAAAAATCAAACAGAACGCTGTTTGATTCGCAAGCATAATTCATAAAATTCGTGGTGTCGCATGACGACACTTTAATTTACTCAAAAATCGGAGGAATCATCGATGACATCGACCTTCCATGGACTTGAAACAGCACGCCGTGGTATGTACACGCAGCAAAGTGCTCTACATACAACGGGACAAAATATAGCAAACGCCAATACACCGGGCTACTCGCGCCAACGTGTTAACTTTGAACAAACAGAGCCATTTCCACCAGCATCTATGAACCGTCCGCAAATTCCTGGACAAATTGGAACAGGGGTAAAAGCAGGTTCTGTTCAACGTGTACGTGAAGAATTCCTTGATGTACAGTATCGAGGTGAAGCAACAAAAACAGGATATTGGGAAGCACGTCAAGATTCTTTGAAAAAGATGGAAGAGATTATGAATGAACCATCAGAATCTGGTTTATCTAATACAATGGACATGTTCTGGCAGTCACTTCAAGACTTGGCTGTCAACCCGACAAATGCGGGCGCACGTTCTGTAGTTAGTCAGCGTGGTTTAGACGTAACTAGTACGTTTCATTATCTATCAAATTCTTTAACTTCTATTAAAGAAGATTATAAAAGTGAGATTGAAGTATCAGAAAAAGCGATGAACTCTATTTTGGAGCAAATTGATGCGGTCAACAATCAAATCGGAGGCGTTGAACCTCATGGGTATGTACCTAACGATTTGTATGACGAAAGAGATAGATTGATAGACCAGCTTTCTGAATTCGTAAATGTTAATGTGACATATGAGCCAAGCGGTGGAAATCAATCGCCAATCGCTATGGGTAAAGCTATTGTTAAACTAGTCAATGGCGATGGGACAGAGCTTGGTACGTTAGTAAACGCATCTGGTGGTATAAATCAAGTGAAAGTGAATTTTGATGGAACAGACGATTCAGTAAAAACAATTAGTGTTGGTGGCTCCGCCATCAATTATTCTGACTGGAACTCATCAGGAAAAATAAAAGCATTAGTAGAAACGTACGGATACCAGGATGGTTCATCAGTAACAGGTTTATATCCTGATATGTTAAGCGAGTTGGACAACTTGGCGTATACTTTTGCTCAAGAATTTAATGCCGTTCATATCTCAGGTATGAGTCCGAATGAAATTAACAATGGCAACACACCAGCGGATATTAATTTCTTTGAAGCAGATGCATCGGGCGTACCGACTGGTGGCAAAGCAGGATTCGCAAGTCGAATACAAGTTTCGCAAGACATTCTTCATAGTATTGATAACATCGCTACAGCAGACGGAACAAACCCTGCGACAGCAACTTTAGGTGATAATTCCAATATTCGCCTCTTATCAGATGTTATTAATAAAGAATTTGACTACAGTGGAAACAGCGAGCTAGCAACGTTTCGTGGTTACTATGAATCAGTTATCGGTGGAATGGCGGTAGACTCAGCGACAGCGGTGAGATTAGCGGGTAATTCGGGACAACTCAAACAATCAGTAGAAAACCGACGTATGCAAGTAAGCTCTGTATCTGTTGATGAAGAAATGACAAATATGATTCAGTTTCAACATGCTTATAATGCATCTGCACGAATGATTTCTTTAACAGATGAGCTTTTAGATAAAGTAATTAACGGTATGGGAACCGGCGGAAGGTAGGCGATCGATAATGCGAGTCACACAAAATATGCTAACAAGTAGTTCACTTCGAAATTTAACTGATAGCTATAAAAAAATGGGCAAGTACCAAGATCAGCTTTCGACGGGGAAAAAAATAAATCGACCTTCTGATGATCCCGTCGTGGCAATGAAAGGTATGTTTTATCGCTCTAACTTACGTGAAGTGGAACAGTTTAAACGTAATCTTTCAGAATTATATTTATGGATGGAAAACTCAGAAGCAGGAATCGAACAAGCAAGTAATGCGATACATCGTGTTCGGGAGTTGGTGGTCCAGGGATCGAATGGGACTCTGAGTAAACAAGAAAAACAAGCTATTGCTGCTGAAATTGGACAGTTAAAGGATGATGTTGTTTCAGTTGCGAATACGAAAGTAGCTGGGCGTTATATTTATAACGGTTCAGCTGTTGACAAGGCCCCAGTTGACGGGTCCACAAATCCACCAACAGCAATTCTAAATACAAATGATTATACCGTGGAAATATCTCGGGGTGTATCGCTAAAGGCAAATGTAAATCCTGACAATATATTTAGTCAGAATCTATTCAAAGATTTACAGGATGTTGTGGATACCTTGAATAGTGATGGCGATGTTAGCAATATACTTAATAAATTAGATGTTCATATGGACAAGCTACAAGCAGAACGTTCGGACTTGGGTGCACGCTATAACCGTCTAGAAATGGTGGATAGACGTATCGCACAACAAGAAATTATGGCAACACGCGTTTTATCAGATAACGAAGATATTGATATGGAACGTGTTATCACGGATCTGAAATCACAAGAAAGTGTGCATCGTGCCGCACTTGCTGCAGGTGCAAGAATTATTCAGCCTACTTTATTAGACTTTCTGAGATAATGTGAAAAGTGCCTGGCACCCGCACGGGTGTCAGGCACTTTTGTACCATCTTTGTTAGGAGGCATTTATATGCAACTTGCACAAATACGCCTGCAATCACAACCAGCACGACTTGCTTTGTCCAGAACGCCACCAAAGCAAATGATTGAACAACAGTCTGCAGATTTTTCAATTGAACAACCGAAACCAGATTTGCAAATTCAACGTACATCTCCTAAACTGACTATAGACCAATCACAAGCATGGTCAGATATGAATCGTGGTTCTATCATGCGTGCGATGGATCAGTGGGCTGATGAGGGAGAGCAATCAGCACTGCAAGCTATCGCAGAAGTAGCTGCAGATGGAGATGAATTAATGATGATAGAAAACGGTGGAGATGTTATCATTGCACAATCAGCCCGAAAATCAGAGCCTAATATATATGATTGGAACATCGCTTGGATTCCGTCGCCTGGAAGCGTCAAAATACACATTGAGCCAGGTGAAACGAAAATTGATTGGCAAGTAAACAAGCCGATCATTCAGGCTCAAATCAACAAAACTGTTCATGAATATACACCTGGAAAAGCAGAAGCGTACATAGAACAATACCAATCGTTACAAGTTGATTTCGCCAACTTAAAGTATGTTGGTGTGAATTTTGAAATGAATATATAAGGGTGGTTGCATGAAGCTAGAGACGAAATACCATGGTGAAATAGTCGTTAAAGAAAAAGAAATTCTACAATTTGAAAGTGGTATTCCAGGATTCTCAGACGAGAAAAAATTTATTATCTTACCTTTTACAGACGATAATACTTTTCAAATCTTACAGTCAGTAAATACACCAGCATTAGCCTTTGTCATAACGAGCCCATTTTTATTTTTTAAAGAGTATGATATCTCAATAGAAAATAATGTAGTTGGACAGTTAGAAATTGTAGATGCCAAAGATGTGGTACTATATGTAATTCTCACTGTTTCAGAAAAGTTTGAAGACACGACAGCAAACCTGCAAGGTCCAATTGTTATTAACGCTAAAAATAATAAGGCTAAGCAAGTTATTTTAACAGGGAGTAACTATCGTACGAAGCATTTAATCTTTCCGCAACCACAGGGGGTAGAATGATGCTGGTCTTAACTCGAAAACCTAACGAGTCGATACAAATTGGTCAAGATATAGAGTTAACAATTGTTTCAGTTACAGGTGACCAAGTGAAAATTGGTATTAATGCCCCAAAGAACGTAGAAATTCATCGGAAAGAAGTATATTTAGCTATTCAAGCGGAAAATAATCAAGCTTCCGTAGCTTCGATAGATATTCTAAAGAAATTTAATAGCAAATTGAAAGGAAGGTAAGGAGTGCCCCCGCATGGGGGGGCAGGCACTTTTAAATGGCACTTTAAAAATATTTTCAAAAAAAAACAAAAAACTATTAAACATCTAAAAATATTGTCGATATATATAGTGTAAGCAAGAAGAACTAAAAGACGGCCGACTTTTGGACTACTTGACTAAAATTATACTGGGACCACAAGGACGTGACCCCCAGCCGAATTCAAGGAGGAAATTAAAATGAGAATTAATCACAATATTGCAGCACTTAACACATACCGTCAATTAGGTACAGCAAACAATGCTCAACAAAAATCTATGGAGAAGTTATCTTCAGGTTTACGTATTAATCGTGCAGGAGATGATGCAGCAGGTCTAGCAATCTCTGAAAAAATGCGCGGACAAATTCGCGGTTTAGATCAAGCTGCTCGTAACTCACAAGATGGGATTTCATTAATTCAAACTGCTGAAGGTGCTTTAAATGAAACTCACTCAATTCTTCAAAGAATGAGAGAGTTATCTGTTCAAGCATCAAGTGAAACTTATCAAGCAGAAGATGTAACTCAAATTAACAAAGAGCTTGTGACCTTGTCTGAAGAAATAACTAATATTACTACAAACACAAAATTCAATGGTAAAGATCTATTAGTCTCAGGTGGTACAACTCACGTCATCGCTATTGGTGCTAATGCTGAATCTATGTCAATCAATATTGCTGGCAATGACTTAACAACATTAACTGTTGGTACTCCTGCTGTTACAGATAGAACTACTGCTCAAGCATTCTTATCTAAAGTTGACGTAGCAATTAAAGCAGTGTCAGACAACCGCTCACAATTAGGGGCTGTACAAAATCGCCTAGAACATACAATTAACAATGTAAACAACACTTCTGAAAACCTAACTGCTGCAGAATCTCGTATTCGTGATGTAGATATGGCAAAAGAAATGATGACTCAAACTAAAAACTCTATTCTTTCTCAAGCTTCACAAGCAATGCTTGCTCAAGCTAACCAACAACCTCAAGGAGTATTACAATTACTTCGTTAATAATCTTGTAGTAGCTCTAAAGAAATATCGTGCTTTATTTATAAAGCACGATATTTTTATTGGACTTATTACTTCTAGGAGGGACAAAATGAAACCTTATATTTCTTTGTGTATGATTGTGAAAAATGAGGAGAAAGTTTTACGACGTTGTTTAGATTCTGTTAAGAATATCATAGAAGAAATTATTATTGTAGATACTGGTTCTACTGATAATACAAAGCAAATCGCATTAGATTACGCAACAGAAGTATTTGATTATAAGTGGAACAATAATTTTGCAGACGCCCGTAATTTTGCACAATCTAAAGCTAATGGTAAATGGATTATTTTCTTAGATGCTGATGAATTTGTGTATTCACAAAACCTAATTAATAAAATAAATGAGATGAAAGAAATTGAAAAAACGAAAAAATATGATGCTTTCGTTGTTGAACAAGTAAACTTTATTGGGAATTCTGGTGAACAAGTTACCAACTGCTCAACTATTAGAATTTATAAAAATGACTCTTCAATAAAATTTTATAGAGCCATACATGAGCAATTAATTAAGATGGGTGGCTCATTATCTGTGGGTGTAATGGACTTAAACATTTATCATTCAGGTTATTTAGTTAAAACTCAAAAAGAGAAGAAAAAGACTGATCGGAATGTAAACCTAATTCAAAGAGAGTTAAAGCACGATTCACATGGCTTTGATTACTATAATATGGGAAATGAGTATCATATACAAGGTAACATTGAAGAGGCTTTAAATTCGTATAAAAAAGCTTATATTAATAAAGAGCATATCGATGTTATATGGGTGCCAAGAGTTGTTGAGCGTATAGCAACATGTTTAATTCAATTAGAACGATATAGTGATGCGATGGAAGTTCTTGAAGATGCAGAACTGTACTGGACTAATATAGCGGACTTTAAATGTCTAAAAGGTCAATTGTTTGTTTATGAACATAGATATGAAGACGCAGAGTCAATCTTTTTAGAATTAATAGCAAATAAAAGAAACTTTCAAACAAAGCACAGTATTAACTACTTAGAGTATATTCCATACAGGTATTTAGGGGAAATTTACGAAAAGAAACAAGATACAATAAATGCTATAAAATATTTCTCTCTAGCTTTGAATTTTAATGACCAAGACTTCTATATACTAAAAAAAATATATAATCTGCTAGTAAAAAATGAAGAGAAAAATAATCTAATTACTTTTATAAATAACCAGCCCAATATAGATAAACCTATCAATCGTCTTCTCTTATTAAAGGCTTTATTAGATCTTGGAGAAATTGAATTAGTAGAACATTATGTTGATAAGTGGAATGTTAGTTGTTCAGCAGCTTTCCTTTTTAAAGTGTATCTTCTAAAAGGAGAATATCGTAAAGCTTATTCATTAATAGAAGAAAACTCTTTTGACATCATCCTAGAAGGAGGATGGAATGAGTACACAGATATACTAATACTAGCGTTGCAATTAGATGAACCTCAGTTGTACAGTGACTTACTCATTTCTTCACATGAGGTAGAGAGTTTGAATTACTTTCTTAATAAATTTAATGAGTATAACATAGAGAAAATTAAGAATGAGGTACTTTATATATTAAACAAATGTATAGAATATCAAAAATATGACTTATTTGAGCAAGTAATCCACAAGATATCCTCTCTCTCAATAAATGTAGAATTGGGCAACTTACTTTACAATAATGGCTTTAAGGATCTTGCTCTAGATTTTTATCTGCAAATAGATGACTTAATTAAATTAGATGAACAAGCATATGTTAATATAATTGAATCGTTCATAGAAAAAGATAATAAAAATGAAGCATTAAACTTTGCTTTTATGGCGATTGAGCAAGATAAGATAGATTATAGAATTTTTATACTGGCAATTAGAATTTTGGACGAAATGAATATCCAAGACGATAAGGATAAGTTGGTTGATATCGCAATAAAGTATTATCCAGGTTCAAAATACTTAAATGTATTAAAAGGTGAGTTAAAGACATCAAGAAAACCAGAAAAGGATTTAAAGAATAAGAATATAAAATCTGAAAGAGAATTACTCCAAAATATAAATTCACTAATGAAAAGTCAACTTTAAGTAATAAGATATGCTAGAGTAACTATGAAAGAATAAGGTTTAGTGGTAATTGAATTCGCTACTTAATATAATGATTTGGTTATGATAGAAATAGGGAAACTAGGTGTTCTTTGTTTTCTTATTCATGATGAGTGTATCCTTTATTTTGGATTTGTACAGGATCACCTTTACAACTGCAAAAAAGGATATTTTTGTATATTTTAATATATTTTGTTGAATTCAATTAGTAGCAAAGAAAATAATGAAACGTGATTCTTTAATTATTTAGAGTGGAAGGGAGTGGTTAATAAATATGGAGAATGTTGAACTTGAACCAAAAATAAGTATATATACGGTAGCATATAACGCAGAGTTGTATATTAAAGAGTGTATTGACAGTGTAATGAACCAAACTTTTCAGAATTTTGAATGGGTCATACTGGATAACGGATCAATTGACAGTACTGGTGAAATTTTAGAAACCTTGGCGAAAAAAGATCAACGAATCAAATTATTTAAGAATGATAAGAATACATTTATCTACAATGTTCCTTACAATCCAGAATTTGTTTCACATGGTGAAAATTTAAAAACAGATTACTATTGCGCTTTGGATAGTGATGATTTCTTACATCCAGAGTTTCTAAAAGTATTATATACACAAGCAATTAAATATGATGCTGATATTGTTTTAGGCGGAACCGAGATGTTTAATGAAAAAAATATTCAGGAACGCGGACTAAGTTGTCCACCAGACTTCTTTATTGAAGAAACTTCGAACTTAGGTGACTTTCTTTCTGATGTATATCGCTCCCTCAGACCGATGTGGGGGAAACTAATAAAAGTATCAATTGTTTTGAAACAAATACTATATAGGAATGAAAATCCACTAATTTTAAAGAATGCTGGAGACACATTATTTTGCTTAGATTGTTTATCTTTTTCACAAAAAATTGTTGGAGTTAACAAAGTATTACACTATTACAGAGTTAGAGGAAACTCATATTATAAAACTGATACAGATGATAAAAGGTATAAGGATTATATAGTGATATATTATAGGACAAAGGAACTATTATTGAGTTGGGAGAAACTCCATAACAAGAATGTAGAATTCATAGCACAGGTCTTATATATATCCATTAAAGAGTTAATCGAGATGATATGGAATGCAAATAATTCTTCAATATTTGAAAAGTTAAAGGCTACGGAAAACATCATTAATGATAAAGAATTATACGATATCTTAACAGAACATGAATTGATTCCAACATTTTCAAGGTCTGTAATAGAATCGATAAAAGATATAACTGTTTCGAGCGATATAACATTGCTTAATAATTCTTATCTATTCAGGTTATGTAAATCGGTCACTAATAACAATACAACTCCTCATGATGCATTTTTATTATTCCTTTCTTCAGTATTTGATGAAAAAAATATTAACCAGTTTGGATCTGAATATTTATTTAATTATTTATCTTATATTGGGAAAATAGAAATAAAAGGCTTGTTTAATCGAGGAATTGATAATATCATCATTCAAAATAAGAGTATTTTTGTTGATATTTTAAATGGTAATTATGGTCATATAGGAAGCAAGATAAATAAATTAATTGATAATGATTTTTCTGAAATATTAAAGGAAGAATTATTTAAGTTCACCCCGAAAATAACTGATTTTTCAAAAGATGAATTAATGACTAATATTGGAAGGTATATTGAAATAAATGATTATGATTTAGCGTTAAACATACTTTGTAAATTATTGGAAGCTTATCCGTTAGATAAAGTGGGGTTATCTTATAAAATTTATCTACTTACTTTAAAGAATGATAAAATTAATGCTGCTGTAGCAGCGAAAGTTTTAACTATTTTTTATGACAATGACTCTGATGCATTATTGCTCGCGGGCCGTGCCTATGCTAACTCTGGGTTAAAAGGTGATGCATTAAAATGCTTAGAAGTAGCTTTTACTGTTTGTAATGATGAATTAGCAAAATACGAAATAGAACAAGAAATAATGTTGCTTAAAAATAAAGGATGTTGAGTTGTATATGAAAGTGGTTATTTTAGCTGGGGGTTATGGTACGAGAATAAGTGAAGAGAGTCACCTCAAGCCAAAACCGATGATAAATATAGGCGAGCGGCCAATATTATGGCACATAATGAAAATATATAGTTATTATGGATATAATGACTTTATCATTTGTTTGGGATACAAAGGGTATGTTATTAAAGAATTTTTTGCGGATTATTATCTACATACATCAGATATAACCTTTGATTTTAAAAATAGAAATCAAATGATCGTACATAATAATATGGCGGAACCTTGGAAGGTTACCTTAGTTGATACTGGTCTTGATACTATGACTGGTGGAAGGATTAAGAGGATACAAAAATACATTGGGAATGATAGATTTATGCTTACTTATGGTGATGGCGTTTCTGATGTGGATATAAATGATTTAGAGGAGTTTCACAAACAAAATGATTCTATCGTAACAATGACTGCAATTCAGCCAGGGGGGCGTTTTGGCGTATTAGATATAAATGATTCAACTAAGAAAGTAGAGCGTTTTGTTGAAAAGTCAGTTGAATTAGGCGGTTGGATAAACGGTGGATTTATGGTTGTCGAACCAGATGTTTTTGATTATATAGATGGAGATTGCACAATCTTTGAAAGTGGTACCTTAGTTAAACTTGCAGAACAGGGCAAAGTTAGCCCATATAAGCATTATGGATATTGGCAGTGCATGGATACACAGCGTGACAAAGGACTTCTTGAATCTTTGTGGAAGAGCCACAATGCTCCATGGAAGCTATGGGAATAGAGGTGTAGAAAATGAATATTCCATCAATTGTTAGTAAAGATGTGAGGTTTATCTACAATTCACTAACCGAAAAAGAAAAAGAAAAATTTCATGGTAGAACCATATTAATAACAGGATTTGCAGGGTCGTTAGGTTATACTTTACTGCATTTTTTTTCGGAGTACGGAAGACAACTAGGTATAAGAAAAGTTTATGGGATAGATAACTATATGTTCGGAAGACCTACTTGGGTAAAACGTATAGTTGCTAACTCTCTTTTTGATTTAAGGGAGTTAGATGTAATTCAATGTGAACTTGAATTTGCAAAGGATGCTGATGTTATCTTCCATATGGCTTCCCTTGCTTCGCCTGTGTTTTACCGTCAGTATCCTATTGAAACAATGGATGCAGATGTTATTGGGTTACGCAGGTTGTTAGACTTTTACAGAAATAAACCGTTAAAAAGTTTCCTTTTTTACTCGACAAGTGAAATCTATGGTGATCCAGATATAATTCCCACACCAGAAAGTTACTGGGGAAATGTTAATCCATGTGGACCAAGAGCATGTTATGATGAGTCAAAACGTTTTGGTGAAACACTCTGTTATAACTTTGCTAAACAATTTAACATGCCAATAAAAATAGTACGTCCATTTAATAATTTTGGTCCAGGTATGAGGATAAATGATCAAAGAGTTACGGCTGATTTTGCAAAAGACATAATTGATAATAGAGATATTGTTATTTATTCAGATGGGAAGCCAACTAGGACATTAGCTTATATTCCTGACGCAACAGTCGGATATATAAAAGTAGCCCTTTATGAGGAATTTGAAATTTTTAATATCGGGTCTGATCAACAAGAGTTGACTATTGTTCAATTAGCTGAGTTGTTTCAAAAAGTTGGACGAGAAGTTTATGGTTATAATGGGAAAATAGTTTTTCATAAACATCCGGATAAAGATTATTTAACAGATAATCCAAATAGACGCTGTCCTGATTTAACTAAAGCAAAGAAGCTCCTTAATTTTAAGCAACAAATCGCTATTGAAGAAGGGATACAAAGATATCTAGAATATCTATTACAAAGTGATAGGAGCGAATTTGAGTGGTAAAAGAGTTTTCTTTAGATCTACTTTCCAATGAGAAGAATCAAGTCACATTGTTGCTTGATGTATGTGGTGAAGCATTAAAAAAAGAGAGTAAGCCGATTGTCTTATTTGGAGCTGGTGGTATTGGTCAGTTTTATTTAAGTATTTTAAAAAGGCTCGATAATTTAAGAGAGATATATTTCTGTGATAACAATTCTAATAAATGGGGGCAAGTAATAGATGGTGTCCCTGTCATAAGTTTTAATGAACTTAACAAAAAGTATAGAGAATGCTATATAATAGTCACTTCACTAGCCTTTTATCATGATTTAAGAATGCAGTTAGAAGAAAAAGGTTTAAAACCTCTTTTGGATTTATCTATTCATTCAGTAATTACTGATGATATACATTTTTATGATGCGTTTCAAAACTATAAGAAATTTATTAGTGATCACTTAACAGAATTCAGTACCGTTTATAGACGACTAGAGGATGAGTTTTCCAGAAGAGTTTATATTGATAGATTGAATTATTGTATAACATTAAATACAAAATATCTCGCTCCGTTAAAGAGTGTATCATCACAATACTTTGAGAGAGGTATTGTTTCCATTTCTGATAATGAAATATTCATCGATGGAGGTGGATATACAGGAGACACAGTAGATGAATTTATAAAGCAAACAGATGGAAAGTTTTCAACAATTTACTCTTTTGAACCTGAGATTAGTAAACATATGGAATTTCAAAAGAAAGTTAAAGGCTACAAAAACGTACATTTAATTGATAAGGGGCTCTGGAGTAACAGTACGGTTTTGAAATTTAATGCTTTAGGTAGTGGTTCAAGTAATGTAGATAAGAATGGAGATATCTTAATTAACGTAACATCAATAGATGAGTTTTTACAAGAATCACCTGTCACCTTTATTAAAATGGATATTGAGGGTGTAGAACTAGAAGCTTTAAAAGGAGCAGAGCAGTCAATTAAAAAGTACAGGCCTAAATTGGCTATTTGTGTCTATCATAAACCAGAGGACATAATTGAAATTCCACTATACTTGAACGAAATAGTACCGACCTATAAGTTTTATCTGAGACATTATAATTATGGAGGCTCAGAAACGGTACTCTATGCTATACCAAGTGAGGTGACATGTTAGTGCAAAAGTATTTTTCAAGGGAACTGATTACTAATGAACCGAATCAATGTGTAAAACTAATCAATAAGTGTTCAAATCTAATTAAAGAAAGTCAAAAGCCAATTATTCTTTTCGGAGCGGGAGAAGTTGGAATCTTCTTTAGTAATTACTTTAAAAAAATGGATGGTAACCCAGAGGTATTCTTTTGTGATACAAATAAGAAAAAGATAGGTCAAGTAATTAATGATTTAAAAGTCATTAGCCTTAATGAACTTAAAACTAGTTACCGAGATAGTTATATTGTAGTTACTTCCATCAACTACTTTAATGAAATTCATGAGTTACTTAAAGAAAATAATTTGAATCAATGTTTGGTATCAAGAAGCGAAGATGAAATGATTGGAGACTTGAATTGTTTTACAATATTCAAAAATTATTCTCAAGTTGTTTATGACAATATTCAGAAATTCAAGTGTGTATATGAATTTTTAGCTGATGAGAAATCTAGAAAAATTTTAGTTGATCGAATAAACTATTGTAAAACTTCAAATAAATCATATCTTATTCCTCAACAAAGTGTCACTCCACAATATTTCGACCCTAGTTTAATAAAAATATCTAAAAATGAAGTGTTTATTGATGGAGGAGCATTTACTGGGGATACAGTAGAGGAATTCTTGAAGCAAAGTAAAGGACAATTTAAACAAATATACTCATTTGAACCAGAGCAATCAAAATGTAAGGAATTCTCAGAGAAATTTAACGAATTCAAAAACATTGAACTTTTTAGGTGCGGATTGTGGAGTGAAATTAAAAGATTAAAGTTTAATGCCACAAATGATGGAGCAAGTGGATTAAACATATCTGGAAATATTGAGGTACCAGTTACTTCCATTGATAGTGTGCTTAATAGAAAACCCGTCACTTTTATTAAGTTAGATATAGAAGGGGCAGAATTAGAAGCACTAAAAGGGGCAGAATACAGTATTAAAAAGTTCAGACCTAAGCTAGCAATCTGTATATATCATAACCCCCTTGATATAGTAGAAATACCTTTGTATATCAAGAAACTTTATCCGGAATATAAAATTTTTATGAGACACTACAGTGACACAGCTGCAGAAACAATATGTTATGCAATTGCTGATTAAAGATTTAAATGAGGTGTAGTGGTATGAAATCAAGTCATCAAAAGGTATTGTTCGTAAATGGTTTACCCGTTGATATAGGTGGGATTGAAAAAACAATTATGGAGGTTTACAGAGGAATTAACCATGAAAATCTCTTGATCGATTTTGCAGTTAGAAAGCCAGAAAAAGGACACTTTCATGATGAAATAGAGGCCTACGGTGGGAGAGTATTCAATTTATTTATAAAAACTAAGCATAAGGGTAATCGTAGATGGAATATACTTATGGATTTATATTTTATTTATAGTCTTTATAGACTACTAAAAAGAGAAGGACCATATACAGCCATTCATATTGCGAATCCTTTATTAGATGGATTTTCAATAATATCGGCTAAACTTGCCAAGGTCCCTATCAGAATTGCACATAGCCATAATACAGGTATAGATGATAAATCCAAACCAAAAATGACAAATATATATATAAGAAAACTTCGCATTTGGTTTTGTAAAAGATATGCTACGCATATTTGGGGTTGTTCAAAAGCAGCATGTGAGTATCTTTTTGGTAAAGGTATAATGATGGATAAAAGGACTGAAGTTGTCCCCAACCCTATAAACATAAAAAAGTTTATTGATAGTCAATTTTATGACAAGTCTAGTATTTATAAGGAACTAGGTGTATGTAAAGACAATATCAATTTATTACATGTTGGGAGATATACCGAACAGAAAAATCAACTTTTTTTATTAGAAGTATTTGCAGAAATGCTCCGGCAAACACCTCAGGTGTTTTTAATTATTATTGGTATTGGTCATCTGGAAAAACAGATTAAAGACCGTATTATAGAACTTAAAATAGAGCGTAATGTGTTATTACTCGATAGCAAGACAGATATCTCAAAAGTTTTAGCAATATGTGACGCATTTTTACTCCCCTCTATTTATGAAGGATTTGGCAATGTATTAATTGAAGCACAAGCTGCGGGAGTTAGGTGTTTCGCCTCTGATGCTTGTCAGCCCGAAGCAAACTTAGGTCTTATTGAATATATAACACTTGATAGAGGAGCAGAGTATTGGGCTAAGTATATTTTACTTAAACTAAATAAAGATTTAAAAGATTTAAAAGATTTAAAAATGGGGATTGACCATAATGATTTATTGAAATTTGATTTGTCTGTTATTGGCCCCAAAATGGAAGAAGTATATTTAAACGGATCTAAATATAATAGTCTATTTCTAAAAAAAAATGAACGGTGATGTCTATGAGCTATAAAATTACAGTGCTGGGTCTTGGATTTGTAGGATTGACCACAGCGTTATCCTTTTCAGAGAAGAACCATAAGGTATTTGGTTTTGATATAGACCAAGAAAAAGTAGAATGTTTACAATCTGGAAAAGTACCCTTTTTAGAGCCAGGTTTGGATGAGGCTCTAAATCGACATCTTAATAATAATTTTGTATTAACTGATAATGTTTCAAATGCTGTTAAGCAGAGCGATTTTATATTCTTATGTGTTGGTACTCCAACAGGAAAATCAGGTGAAGCGGACCTGAAGTATATTTTTAATGCAATTGATATGTTTTATTCTGTCTTAAACGATGATAAATATAGAGTAGTAGTAGTAAAATCAACAGTGCCGCCGGGTACGACTTCGGAAAAAATTACACCTTATTTAATAAAGTTAGGTGTTAAAGTTGGAGAAGCTGTGAGTATTGCAAATAATCCAGAGTTTTTAAGAGAAGGACATTGCTGGGATGACATGTTGAATGCTGATAGAATTGTATGTGGTGTTTCAGATATGAAATCTGAAAGTATGTTACGCAATTTGTATAAGAATTTTAATACCCTTTTTTTTGCTGTATCTCTTAATACAGGAGAATATACTAAATACTTATCTAATACATTTCTTGCTACCATGATTAGTTATGCAAATGAAATGTCAAAAATCGCTACTGTTATAGGGGATATTCAAATTAAAGATGCATTTAATATATTACATTTAGATCGTCGATGGGGGAATGCTGATATGGCATCTTATGTATTTCCAGGTTGTGGATTTGGCGGCTATTGTCTTCCTAAAGATACTCAAGCACTGTATTCTAAAGCATTCTCAAAGGGATATGATTCTAGGTTACTACATAATGTCATGAAAATAAATAATTCAATGCCACTATTTATGTTTAATAAGATTAAGGCTGTATCCAACTTAACTGATTCAATTGGTATCCTTGGTCTCTCATTTAAACCTGGTTCAGACGATGTACGGGACAGTTCCGCTGCAAAAATAATATCAATGTTAATTAATGAAGGTCATAATAATATTTTTGCATATGATCCTGTTTCCAACAAGAATTTTGACAAAGAGTATAAATTTAAACAAATAAAGTATCATCATACTCTTAATTCAATATGTGAGGAAGCGAACGTCTTAGTATTGGTGACAGCTTGGGATGAGTTTCGGGAAGTGAATAAAAAGTACCCTAACAAGCCGATAATTGATTGCAGATATTTTTTATGAGGTGATTGCCTTGCCACTACTTAGTATTGTAATACCTGTGTATAATGTGGAAAACTACCTTCGATATTGTCTTAAAAGTATAGTAGAGCAAGATTGTAACGATATTGAAGTAATTTTAATTAATGATGCGTCAACTGATTTTAGTGGGCAAATATGTGATGATTTTTCTAATCAATATGAGTTTATAAAGGTAATTCATTTAAAACAAAACTCTCTACCTGCCTTTGTTAGAAACTTAGGAATGTCTATAGCTTGTGGTAAATACATTCACTTCTGTGATAGTGATGACTATTATCTTGAAGATAGCTTATCTGAAATCAAAAAAAAATTGACTTTCGAAGCACCAGAAGTATTGATAGGGCAATTTATTTGCAGGCCAGAAAAAGGCGCTTTTGTTACTCAAGATATTAAATTGAATGCTGAAATAATTGACAAAGCAAATTCTGAGGATATAGTAAAATATTTCCTAGAACTTCCTTATCTACTGTGTACACCATGGAGGTTTATTGTAAAAAGAGAATTATTAATGGGGAACAATATAACTTTCCCTGAGGGACTTCATTCCGAGGATGAGGAGTGGGTACCCAAATTGCTGTGCATTGGGCAAACTTTCACACTATTGCCTAAGCCATTTTATTGTTATCGTCCTAGAGCAGTAGGGTCAATTACAGCAAGCAAAACATACTTACATAGTAAATCGCATTTAATCGTTGCACTTAACCTCTTAGTGTTTTTATATGAGAAAAAATATTCTAATGCACGGATGGAATTGATTTATTCTCGAGTGAAGTTTCTTTTTGACTTGTTCTCTATGCGATGTGATACGTTTTACCCCAGTCAAATATATGAACTCAGTCTAATAATTAATCGTTATAAGACAGTTATACCGATGTTAAAACAAATCTATACTAACGACCTTAATATCTTTGAGTTTCTTAATAAATATGGGGCTTATAATGGGTTAAGGCTATATCGCAATTATATTATCGAAAAAACTGTTTTATTAGTGGTAGGTAAAGAAGATAAGGCAATTTATATATTCCCTACTGGTTATAATGGAGAAGGAACTGCACGAATCTTAATCGATGCAGGTTATGAAATAAGTGGTTTTCTCGATAATAGTGAAACCAAGCAAGGTTGTAAAATAGAGGGCTTGACAGTATATTCTCCAGATAAGCTTTCAGAGTTATCGATAGAAGAAAAACTCAATACAGTAGTAGTTATAGCAATGCAAAAGGAAAATACCGCAAAGGAATTGGAGAATCAGTTAAGAGTGTTAGGGGTTATAGAGTCACAAATCCTCAAAAAGTCGATATAATAGGAATACGTTTATTTAAGACATCTAAAAAGAGGTAGTGATAGATTGAAACCAACCATTAGTGTAATAATGTCCACATATAATCGTAACGATTATCTCCCAAAATCCATAGAAAGTATTTTATCTCAAACATACTCAGGGTTTGAGCTCGTTTTAGTGAACAATGGATCAACCGATGGGAGTGAAGAAATCTGTAAACATTATGCAAAATATGATAAGCGAATAAAATTAGTTGAAATTCAGGATAACAACGGAGCACCTGCAGGAAGAAATATGGGACTTGAAAACGCTCAATATGAATATGTCACAATAGTAGATGATGATGATGTATGCGAACCAGAAATGTTAGAATTTCTTTGGAACCTCACAAGTAAATACAAGGCTGATATTTCTATTTGTGGCAGTTGGAATAAAACAGGGGATAATCTCGAGCCATATTTTATATATGATGATTTGTTGTTGTTGAATAAAGAGGAAGGTTTAGAAGAGTTATTAAAGCGAGAAAAATATAATGTAGCTCCTCCAACGAAGCTCTTCCGAAAATCTTTATTTGATAATATAAGATTCAAAGCAGGTGTTTTAGTTGACGATATTCACGTAATTTATAAAGTTTTCGCAAATGCTAACCGTGTTGTTGCTCAAGGTAAACCGCTTTATTACTTCAGAAAGCATTCAAATAATATGACTAGTTTTATTCAAACTAATAATTTAACACCTCAATTATTACAAGAATATTTAAATGCATTCACTGAGCGGACAATGTACCTGTCTAAAAAAGTGCCTCAAGTAACATCGAGAGCAAAATATTCAGAATGGTCATACATGTTATCTATGTGCAAGAAAATAAAAGAGTATAAGATTTTAAGTTGTGAATTAATATATCAAGAGATGGTAAAAAAATTATTAAAAAACTACACTTCTTTTTTAGATAATCCATATATCACCAATGAAGAATGTAAGGAATTGAAAAGGTTAAGGACAAATCACGAAGACATGTGAATATAATGGTATTGAGATTGTCGGGAAAGTACTTGTATCGAACTTCAATTAAGATAAAATAAAGATTAAATCAACTGCTTACCAGATTACAACATGTTTCCTATGTTTTTTACATCAAATTTAAAATAGACCAAAATAAATTCGGAGTATCAACGAGAAGAAAGCATTATGTGATGTTAGTTTATAATGGTATTTTTGGAGCCATCGTCTATTTATAAAATGCATTATAAAATGCATAGAAAGGTGGAAATACAATGGATGTTGCAAATTTGTCAATGGTACTCAATAAAGTGCAAGTACACCAGCAAGTTAATTTGTCTCTTATGAAAGATGTAATGAGTGTAGCTCAAATTAAATCTGAAGGAATATTAGAAATGATGAACCAAACTACAAAACAAATGGAGCTTTCTGTTAACCCACATATTGGTGCCAACATTGATATACGTGGATAAGTATCAACAAATAATGCTAGTTAATAGAGGTTTTGAGGGATTGGAAATTAGTGTTGTAAATTCTGGTCCCTCGCTATAGATTTAATAAAATAAGTAGGTGTCCCCATGAAACTAATTATCGCAGAAAAGCCTGATCAAGGCGCTACCCTCGCTAAGCCCTTCAAATCTAAAAAACATCAAGGTTATATAGAGATTTTTCCCCACGAGTTGTTTCCAAAAGGTGCATACGTGACTTGGGCAGTTGGCCACATTTTAGAGCTTCAGGCCCCAGAGAAATATAAGCAAGAATGGAAGCGGTGGTCTTTGAATACTCTTCCAATTACTCCAGAGAGGTTTAATTACCAAGTAGTTCGTTCAAAAGCAAAGCAATACAATATAGTTAAGTCTCTCCTTCTTAAACCAGAAGTTACTGAAATTATTCACGCGGGTGATGCTGGTCGAGAAGGAGAGCTTATTGTTCGAAATATTATCTATAAAGTTGGTGTGAAAAAGCCAATAAAGAGATTGTGGATTTCTTCATTAACTTCCAATGCGATTTTAGATGGTTTTAATAATTTACTGTCTGAAAAGGATACAAGACCCCTTTTTCATGAAGCGTATTCTCGTGCTTGTGCCGATTGGTTAGTAGGCATGAATGCGTCGCGCGTTTATAGTTTACTTTTACAAAAAAGAGGCATGAAAGATGTGTTTTCTGCTGGACGTGTGCAAACTCCTACTTTAGCTCTTATAGTGAAACGAGAGAAAGAGATAGAAAGCTTTGTCAGTGAACCGTTTTGGGAAGTTCTCGCTACTTTTAATATAAACGGTAAAGAGTATGAAGGAAAGTGGATGAAAGATAATGAAACACGTTTGAAAGATCAGCAGTTAGCGCAAAAAATTGCTGCCTTTTGTAAGAACAAGCCAGCACAAATATCTGATATTAATACAGAACGGAAAGAATACTTACCACCAATTTTGTTTAATCTTTCAGCTCTGCAAGCAACAGCCAATAAAGCATTTAAATTTTCACCCAAAAAAACCCTTGATACATTACAAAAACTTTATCAAAAAGGTGTTGTCTCGTATCCTCGTACAGATTCACAATATGTGACTCGAGGTGAAGCGGAAATGTTTCCAGCGATTCTTCAAAAAATAAGTTTTTTTTCAGCTTATGAGAACCTTTTTCCGTTACCGACGCAAACTATTATCGACAACAGACGCTTCGTCAATGAAAAGAAGGTAACTGATCACTATGCTATTATTCCTACCGAGCAAGTGACCGATCCTAGTAAACTATCTGCTGATGAACAAAAACTGTACGACTTAATTATTCGTCGACTAATTGCTGCTCATTACGAAAAAGCAATCTTTGCTTATACTACGATTACTACATTGGTAGATGGACGAGCTACATTTCAATCTAAAGGCAAGCAACAGATTCAGGAAGGCTGGCGTAAAGTCATTTTTCAAAAAGAAGATGATAAAGAGATTTTGTTACCGAATTTTGCAATTGATGAACAAGGGTATGTTCAAGATGTGAAAGTTAAAGAAGGAAAAACTCAACCACCAAAACGGTACACTGAGGGCCAACTTATTACCCTTATGAAAACGGCAGGTAAACATATTGAGAATGAAGAGCTTGAGAAAGTGTTGATGAAAACTGAAGGACTTGGGACGGAAGCTACACGTGCGTCTATTATAACGATGTTAAAAGAACGTAAATATATTCAAATCACAAAAAATCAGGTGTTTGCAACAGACAAAGCCAAAGTACTTATAGAAGCAGTCGGGTGTACGATTTTAGCGTCACCCGAAATGACGGCTAAATGGGAACAACGGTTACGAGAGATTGGCGAGGGACATGCTTCCGCAGTACAGTTCATGGAGCAAGTTAAAAAATTAAGTGAGAAAATTATTAAAGATGCACAAGATCAGTCCCTAACATGGGATTTTACTGGACTGGACACTGAATCTATTCAACGACAAAGACGATCTACATATCTAGGTCAATGCCCCTTGTGTGGTGGAAAGGTTATCGACAAAGGCAAACTCTATGGATGTAATAACTTCTCAAAAACTAAATGCTCATTTACCATATCAAAAAAAATACTAGGAAAAACTATCACACAAGCTAATGTGGAAAAAATATTAAAAGATGGAACTACAGGAAATATTGAAGGATTTAAAAAGGGAGATAGGTCATTTGTTGCATCTCTTATTTGGAACTCCAGTGAAAAGAAAATAGCTTTTCAATTTCCAGAAAATCAACTAAACAATAAAACAATTTGACCGATATAGAAAATAACAGGTAGTTTTTACGCAAAGGAGGATGCGTATGTCGATTGACCGTATTTCGTCTAATATTTCCAGAATAGTATCCTATCAAACAAACGATTCAAAAGTTCAAAAACAAGCAGATGAGATTGAAGTAGCTAAGCTTGAACAAGCAAATAATATAGTTAAAGAAGAAAAGTTTGACAAAGAGCAACTCAAAGAAGTTGTTGATGGCATGAATAAATTTATCAAACCAACGAACACAGCGTTAAAGTTTGAATTACATGAAAAATTACAAGAGTATTACGTAACTATTGTAGATGAAAGGACAAACGAGGTCGTCCGTGAGATTCCTCCTAAGAAACTACTAGACATGTATGCAGCCATGACGGAATTTCTAGGTCTTGTAGTAGATAAAAAGATATAAAAAGAAGGTAGTGAGATTTTATGAGTGGTATACGAGTGGGTGGCCTAGCAAGTGGGATGGATATAGACACACTTGTAAAGGACTTAATGAAGGCAGAAAGAATGCCTCTCGATAAAATAAAACAAAAAAAGCAAACCCTTGAGTGGCAACGTGATGATTATCGAGCCATGAATACCCTTCTTCTTGACTTTCGAGCAGAATTAACACAGATGAAGTTATCAACAAAGTATCGCGCACGGCAAGTTTCTTCGTCTAGTGAAGCCAAGGTAACAGCAACAGCTAGTAGTGCAGCAAATCAAACGTCATATTCAATTTCAAAAGTTTCACAGCTAGCACAAGCTGAAACTCAATTAAATTTAACCCCTATAGAAGTTGAAGCTTCGAAAGGGCTTTATGGTGTAACATCAGCAAGCTTATGGAGAGAAGGGGCAATAAAAAGTAAAACTATAAACGTCTCAGAAAGTAGCACTACTGTCTCAGTAGATTACGGGGGAGATACTTTAAAGGACCTAGATTCTTGGAGTGTGTCAGTGAACGGAAAAGGGTATAAAGTTGTAACAGGCACAGCGACACCGGATGAGAATAGTGTACTCGTTAACAGTGATGGCTCCTTGGTCTTTAGTGATGCTATTGCGAAGGACAGCGAAATAAAAATAGGGTACATTGCTAATGAAAATACTGATTCTAGGTCAGTTAGTCATGATACAACTTCTGTCACTTTTTCACAGGGTTCTATAAAGAATGTTTCGGAATTAAAGCTAACTAGAACTTCAACAAAGGACGGAAATACAACAACATTGTCTGATGTTAATTTTTCATTAGCTGGCGATAAGGTCATGTATGGGACGACAGAGGTTGGTACATTCAACTCAGAAACAGGCTCTATTACATTCAACGATGCAATGAAGACACACTTGCCGCCTGAGACACCCGAAGATGGGACGACATATGACTATAAACTCGAAATGACTTACAGTCAGAATTATACTACCTTTCAACTAGATACACACACATCAAAAGGTGACTTACACCAAAATTACATTGTCGCTGGTAACGAATCAATCAACAATATAGTAAGTAAAGTGAACTCTTCAGGTGTGGGAGTGACGATGTTTTTTGATTCACAAACGAAAAGAATGTCTATGACGCGAACTGAAACAGGAGATTTAAATAAAGATGTATCTCTCCATAACGGCTATGAAATGGCAGGAAGTGGTGCGCTATTTACAGACGTCATGAATTTTCATGATGTTTCAACTTCGACTATTCCTGTTGGATATGTAACAGAAGCAAAAAATGCTTCCTTTGTTATTAATGGTCTACAAACAGAGAGAACATCGAATGCCTTTGAAATGAGCGGCGTCACATTTAATCTTAAACAAACTTTTGATGAAACGGACAGTCCAAATCCAGTTAGCATTTCAGTGAGTAATGATAGTACATCTGTTTTTGATAACATTGTGCAGTTTGTAAATAAATATAATGAACTAATAGGTAAAATCCAAACTGAACTATCTGAGGAGCGTTACCGATCATATGCGCCTCTCACTGATGACCAAAGAGAATCTTTATCTGATACACAACAAGAACAATGGGAAGAAAAAGCAAAAAGTGGTTTGTTAAGAAGAGACCCGATTTTGTCAAATGCTTTATCAACTATGCGTATGAATTTTTATACTCCTGTTCTAAATGATAGTGTGTCTTCAACTCATAACCAGCTTGCCAAAATTGGTATAACAACTACAGCGAATTATCTAGAGGGTGGTAAGCTTATTATTAATGAGGCTGAGCTGAAAAAGGCAATTGAAGCTGACTCAACATCAGTGGAGAATTTGTTTAGAGGAACAGGTTCAACCGATAGTCAAACAGGTATTATTAATCGCTTATACAATTCTGTAAATGACACAATGAATAAATTAAAAGTAAAAGCTGGGAATTCTTTTTCTTCAAATCAACAGTTTGATATAGGAAGACAATTAGAAGATGTAGATAAACGAATTGACCGCTATGAGGACAGGCTTATTCAAATTGAGAACCGTTACTGGAAACAGTTCACAGCAATGGAAAAAGCGATTCAACAAGCTAATAGCCAATCCATGTATTTAATGCAACAGTTCAGTTATTAGGAGGTACTAACTTTGATTAATAATCCATATCAATCATATCAACAGAATTCAGTGACGACAGCATCGCCTGGTGAACTGACATTGATGTTATACAATGGCTGTCTAAAATTTATTAACTTAGCGAAGCATGCAATTGAGAAACGAAATATTGAAGATAAAAATATAAATCTGATAAAAGCACAAAATATCATTAATGAACTAATGGTCACACTTAATACAGACTACGAGGTTTCAAAAAATATGATGGCGATGTATGATTACATGAATCGTCGTCTTATAGAAGCAAATATTAAAAACAATGTAGAAATTCTAGGTGAAGTAGAAGATTACCTTATCGATTTTCGTGATACTTGGAAGCAAGTTATTCAAAAGAATCGTCAAAAACAATATGCATCGCAAGGTGGCGCATACTAGTGAGTGTTGTTAAGCAACTGTTTGAGTTGTCTGCACAGCTTTTTCGAGTGGTGAATGAAGAGAATATGGATCGCGATGAGCAAGTTCATGAGATTGAGCAGTTTCTTGATCACAGGGAGCAGTTGATGGCTCGGTTACAACCGCCGTACTCTTCTGAGGAGAAGGAACTGGGTCAACAGCTGGTGAAGCTGAATGAGCAAATTGATGCTCGGTTAGACCAAATAAAAACACAAATAAAGAAGGATTTGCATCAAATTAAGGTTAAAAAGCAATCCAATCGTCAGTATCAAAATCCTTATGGTCAAGTGTCAGCTGATGGAATGTTTTTTGATAAGCGCAAATAGGAGACTAACTGCAAAAGGTATTACCTTCTTTCACAGCATGGAAGGAAACAATGCAACGTGTATTAACTAAATATGTACAGCAGTAGAACGTTCCCGCGAGGTGCGTTCTTTTTTGCTCATTCCAGCTTATTTCGCCCGATAAAGTTTGTAGAACTTATTGAAAAACACGCCTGAAAAAAATGTTTAACTCCCCTACATTAGGGTAAAACATAAAGTGTCATATTTCTCTATAACATCGCGAGTAAAATCCTACTCCAGCAGTGAACCGCGGCGAAAAAATCTCTGTTCACATAATTGTCATAAAAGGCAATAGAAGGATAAAAACCTTATTATGGCGCGGAATTCCTGCGTAAAAAAACAAAATATTTTTCTTTTGAAAAGCAGGAATTAAACGAGTCGATGTAGAAATATGTTTATACAAAGCAAAGGTGGTAACAATAGGAATGTAATCATTTGGTCAATCGATTTTGGAATCGGTTACAGCCAAATGGTGCATGGCTGACGGTCGGCTCTTTGCTTTTACAGAAAGACAAAGGAGGAGTTCTGTATGAATTTCAACATTCGAGGCGAAAACATTGATGTAACTCCAGCAATTAGAGAGTACGTTGAGAAGAAAATTAGCAAATTGGAGCGTTATTTTGATGATACTCCAAGTACAGAAGTAAATGCGAATTTGAAAGTTTACAATGATAAGCAAAGCAAAGTAGAAGTGACTATTCCGATGCCAGGTTTGATGCTACGTGCAGAGGAGTCACATACTGATATGTATGCTGCCATTGACTTGGTCAGCGATAAAATCGAACGACAAATACGTAAGCATAAAACAAAGGTTAACCGCAAATTACGTGACCAAGGTTCACCGAAGTTTTTCTTCAACGGTGAAACGGAAGCAGCGGTTACTACTGTAGATGAAGAGATGGAAGTTGTACGTACTAAGCGTTTTGATTTAAAACCTATGGATGCTGAAGAAGCTGTTCTACAGATGAATCTTTTAGGCCATGCATTTTTCGTATTTACCAACTCAGCTACTAATAAAACAAACGTAGTGTATAAGCGTAAAGATGGACGCTACGGTTTGATTGAACCTAACTAAAAAAATTGTTTGGCAAGCATAGTCCGCAACACGGGGCTATGCTTGTTTGTTTATACGATTTCGTAACGGTGTTCTTCCCGTAAATTATGTTTGTTGTTATCGACATACCATTTCGCAATTCGGCTCCAAGTGAGTTGCGTATGTTTATCGACAGCTTCGTGACAGCGTTGATCCACGAAAATTCCGTATGCTTCATTTTATGAATCTCTCTACATCTTAATGACTTTCCAATGTGCTAGCATTATACCCCTTTCATCTTTTTTATCAAATTGTGAAATTTCCCGGATATTGTCCAATTACATAATTAAAAGTGATACAATTTTCTGTATGATAAACAAATAGAGATGTGGGTGAGTATATGAAAAAGCTTGCACTAACAGGTAGTGCGTTGCTGCTAGCGTTTGTTGTATCAGCGTGTGGGAACCAAGCTCAAGCTCCTACAACAGTAGATAGTAAGTATAATGTGATAGAACTAGCAGACACACCAAAAACATTGATTGAAACGGCATGGAAACAGGAGGGCCCATTCACGGCGGCTACGCCTAATCATGAGCTAGCGGGGCAATGGCCTGTCGGATTAGCGGAAATTATGTATTATCATGAGCTGCAGCCAGGGGATGCGGTTCAATATACAACATCCAATGATACAACCGTTGATGAAAATTTTGGCTTGTTTCGTTTTAAGTGGCAGAAGTTTGAGCCAACGTTAGATGATAAATCACATGGTGGGGCTGTTATTCAAGTATCGACTTACTTGTACTACGCTGCGGCAACCATTCACAAAGATTTCGGTACAGAAGGGTATTTGTTAACGCCGCAAGAGATGGTACCGGCAATAGAAAAGCATTATGCTGTTGATGCGGAGGCGTATGTGTATGACAGTGCGGCTGCGTTCGATCAGTATAAGGCCGACATTACTAGCACCATCAAGGACCATATAGACAATAAACAACCTATTTTCTTTGCTTACGGCACACAGGATCTTGCAGCTGTAATAGATGGCTACAAAGAAGAGGGCGACAGCTTTTACGTGCACCTCGCACATACAGGCTGGTTTGATTTATTCAAATCTATTCGCTCGGATGAAGATGATTTAAGTCAACGTGTGATTTTGACGGTGGCACCGTAGTTTTTATCTTTTTGCGAGCAGTAATAATAATTTTTTTTGAAACTATAGTAGTCTGTCAAACGTAGTAAACACCATAACTTGGCTTTTCTACTGTTATTGTTGTACCAACTACCGCAAAGTGATAATATTAAAGTTGGACTTATTACATTTGGTGCTTAGCACCATTTTTCTTTTATCTGGTTAGTTTTTGCGACATAACAAAATACAGTATAGATAGATTAAATAAAAGGAGCGTTTTTGATGCTTGGCTTATTAAATAAAGTGTTCGATACGAATAAACGCACTTTGAAGCGCTATGAAAAAATAGCACAAGAGATTGATGCGTTAGCGTCACAAATGGAACAGCTCACAGATGAGCAGCTTCGCCAAAAGACAGATGAGTTTAAGCAGCGTTATCAGCAAGGAGAAAGTCTTGATAAGATGCTTGTTGAAGCGTTTGCTGTAGTACGTGAATCTGCAAAGCGTGTGCTCGGTTTGTACCCTTATTTTGTACAGCTCATGGGTGGTATTGCCTTACATGAAGGAAATATTTCTGAGATGAAAACAGGGGAAGGTAAAACGTTAACGTCTACCCTGCCTGTTTACTTGAATGCCATTACAGGTAAAGGTGTTCACGTCATTACGGTGAACGAATACTTAGCGAGCCGTGATGCGCATGAGATGGGTCAACTGTATGAGTTTTTAGGCTTAACAGTTGGTTTGAACTTAAATGGTCTGCAAAAAGAAGAGAAAATTGAAGCGTACCAAGCTGATGTTACGTACGGTACGAACAACGAGTTTGGCTTCGACTACTTGCGTGACAACATGGTGCTTTACAAAGAGCATATGGCGCAGCGTCCGTTGCACTTTGCGATTGTCGATGAGGTTGACTCGATTTTAATTGATGAGGCGCGTACGCCGTTAATTATTTCGGGACAAGCTGAGAAGTCAACGCAATTATATGTGTTAGCGAACATGTTTGTTCGTTCGTTAAAGGTAGAAGAAGACTACACATATGATGAAAAAACTAAAGGTGTGCAGCTGACAGAAGAAGGTATTAACAAAGCTGAGAAAGCCTTTAAAATTGAGAACCTGTTTGATGTGGCAAATGTATCTTTAACGCACCACATTAACCAAGGGCTAAAAGCACATGCTTCTATGCATAAAGATATCGATTACGTTGTCGATGAAGGTGAAATTGTAATTGTTGACCAATTTACTGGTCGTTTAATGAAGGGCCGTCGTTACAGTGATGGCTTGCACCAAGCGATTGAAGCGAAGGAAGGCGTCGAAATTCAAAATGAAAGTATGACGCTTGCGACAATCACATTCCAGAACTACTTCCGTATGTATGAAAAGCTTGCTGGTATGACTGGTACAGCGAAAACAGAGGAAGAGGAATTCCGTAACATTTACAATATGAACGTTGTTGTCATTCCAACGAACAAGCCAGTTATCCGTGATGACCGTGCCGATTTAATTTACTCTACAATGCAAGGTAAATTCAATGCGGTTGTAGAAGATATCGCGGAGCGTCATCGTAATGGGCAACCAGTGCTTGTTGGTACAGTTGCGATTGAAACGTCAGAGCTTATTTCTAAGCTTTTAAAGAAAAAAGGTGTGCCGCATAACGTATTAAATGCGAAGCAGCATTTCAGTGAAGCGGAAATTATTTTACAAGCAGGTCAAAAGGGTGCTGTCACGATTGCGACTAACATGGCCGGTCGTGGTACAGACATTAAGCTTGGCGAAGGTGTAAGAGAGCTTGGCGGTCTTGCGGTTGTAGGTACAGAGCGTCATGAGAGTCGTCGTATCGATAATCAGCTTCGTGGTCGTTCTGGTCGTCAAGGGGACCCTGGTGTCACGCAGTTCTACTTGTCGATGGAGGATGAACTGATGCGTCGCTTCGGTTCAGACAATATGAAGTCGATGATGGACCGCTTAGGTCTTGATGATGATCAACCGATTCAAAGTAAAATGGTGTCACGTGCCGTTGAATCTGCACAAAAACGTGTTGAGGGTAACAACTTTGATGCACGTAAGCAGTTGCTTCAATATGATGACGTTCTTCGTCAGCAGCGTGAGGTTATTTACAAGCAACGCTTTGACGTATTAGCGTCTGAGAACTTACGTGATATTGTCGAAGAAATGGTTAAGTCAGCTATTAATCGTAACGTTAGCGTTCATACGCAAGATGATCTGCAGGAAGAATGGGATCTTAAGAGTATCGTCGATTACGTGAGTGGTAACCTGTTACCAGAAGGTACAATTACGGAAACGACGCTAAAAGGCAAGGAAACAGAAGAGATCATTGAAACAATCTTCGATGCTTGTAAGAAAGCGTATGATGAAAAAGAAGATTTAATTACGTCTGAACAAATGCGTGAGTTTGAAAAAGTTATCGTACTCCGCGTTGTTGATACAAAGTGGATGAGTCACATTGACGCGATGGAGCAGCTTCGTCAAGGTATCCACCTTCGTGCATACGGACAAATTGATCCACTTCGTGAGTATCAAATGGAAGGCTTTGCAATGTTTGAAGCGATGATTACATCGATTGAAGATGACGTTGCAAAATATATCATGAAGGCACAAATTCGCAGCAACTTAGAGCGTCAAGAGGTTGCGAAAGGTCAAGCTGTTAATCCGAAGGATAACGAAAGCGAAAAGGCAAAGCGCAAACCGGTTCGTAAGTCTGTCGATGTTGGTCGCAACGACCCATGTCCATGCGGCAGCGGGAAAAAATTCAAACAGTGCTGCGGCGCTTAAGTAGATTAGATAATGTGGTGTAGCGTGGCGAGGCGACACGAAGCGCCCGTAAAGTATCGTACGTAGCCGCAAATAAATGGATACATGACGAAAAGTGAGTGGAGTTACTCTCCTCTCACTTTTCGTGTGTTACATATAATGTTTTAAGCGTGAAATTTTAGGATTTATGCGTGAATTTTAGACGTTTATGCGCCACTTTTCGGTGTTTATGCGCTAGTTTTACCAGTTTATGCGTGAAATTCCAAGGTTTATGCGTATTTGCAAGTGTAAGCGAGAGTTAAATTAGAGCGGAATTTGCGCAATAGCTACTGTTTATGCGCGTAACCGTTGAACGTGCGACATTAGCATTGTCCACTTTTCACGAAAAGCGCATAATACTATTATTTTTTTATAAAAAAAGGCTTGTAAGGAAAACTTAACTATATGAGGTGAACGGTATGGAATTAGTAGAAATTAAGCAAGAGTTAGATAAGATGGCTAAGCGATTAGCGGACTTTAGGGGGTCTCTTTGACCTCGAGAAAAAGGAAGCTGATATTGCGAGGCTAGATGAAAAGATGTCTGATCCGTCTTTCTGGGATGATCAGCAGGCTGCGCAAACTGTCATCAATGAGGCGAATGGGCTTAAAGATCAAGTGAATCAGTTTTATGCGTTGAATGAAGAGTACGATGATTTGCAGATGACGTATGAGCTTATAAAAGAAGAATACGATGAGGATATGCATGGTGAGCTTGAGATAGAAATGAAGCGTGTTGTGAAGGATTTCAACGAGTTTGAGCTTCAGCTTCTATTAAGCGAGCCGTATGATAAAAATAATGCTATTTTAGAGCTTCACCCCGGAGCTGGTGGCACAGAATCACAGGATTGGGGTTCTATGCTTCTCCGTATGTACACGCGTTGGGCGGAGAAAAAGGGCTTCAAAGTGGAGACACTCGATTACTTACCGGGAGATGAAGCGGGGATTAAGAGTGTGTCGCTTCTTATTAAAGGGCATAATGCATACGGGTACTTAAAGGCGGAAAAGGGTGTGCATCGTCTTGTGCGTATTTCGCCGTTTGATGCGTCTGGCCGTCGTCATACATCGTTCGTATCATGTGAGGTTATGCCTGAATTCAACGAAGAAATTGAAATCGAAGTTCGTACAGAGGACTTAAAAGTGGATACGTATCGTGCGAGTGGTGCTGGTGGACAGCATATTAATACAACCGATTCTGCCGTCCGTATTACACATGCTCCAACAGGGGTTGTCGTGACGTGTCAGTCAGAGCGTTCGCAAATTAAAAACCGTGAGCAAGCGATGAAAATGTTAAAAGCTAAGCTTTATCAGAAAAAAATCGAAGAGCAGCAAGCTGAACTTGCTGAAATTCGTGGTGAACAGAAGGATATCGGGTGGGGAAGTCAAATTCGTTCTTATGTGTTCCATCCTTATTCACTTGTGAAGGATCACCGCACTAATACAGAAGTAGGTAATGTCCAGGCAGTTATGGATGGAGATATCGATTCGTTTATCGATGCATACTTACGATCAAAATTGGGGTAGTTATATGACTTGGAATCGTGTTCGAGAAATAGGATATATTTTATTAGGTTCAGCTATTGTCGCTGTTGCCTTTAACTTGTTTTTACTGCCGAATGATGTGGCCTCTGGAGGAGTTAGTGGTATTAGTACCATTCTAGAGGATTTGTTTGGCTGGAAGCCCGCATACGTTCAATGGGCGTTTAATATCCCGTTGTTTATCGCGGGGTTAATTTTTCTCGGTGTAAAATATGGCTATAAAACGTTTATCGGAACGGTGTTTTTACCGTTTGTTGTATACTTAACGGAAAATATGGAGCCAGCTACACAAGACCCGTTACTAGGGGCGTTGTTTGGTGGAATTGGTGTCGGACTTGGTCTTGGGATTGTTTTTCGCGGAAATGCTTCGACTGGCGGCACGGATTTAGCAGCGCAAATTATCCACAAGTTTACGGGCTTATCACTTGGAACTTGTGTGGCACTCATTGATGGCTTAATCGTAATAACGGCAGCTGTTGTGTTTGATATTGAACAGGGGTTATACGCGTTAATCGGTTTGTATGTTACGAGTAAAACAATTGACCTTGTGCAAATTGGCTTAGGGTACACAAAGCTTGCTCTTATTATTACTAACAAAGAGGAAGAAGTACGCGAAGGGATTTTATATAAAATTGATCGCGGTGTAACGAAGCTGTCGGCATTTGGTGGGTATACGAACCATAAACGCCCGATTTTGATGTGTGTCGTCAATCAATCGGAGTTCACAAAATTGAAACAATTAGTAAAAAGTATTGATTCATCCGCATTTGTGATTGTTATGGATGCAGCTGAGGTGCTAGGTGAGGGTTTTAAAAGAGCCTAGAACATTATATAATGAAGGTTGTACTATGGTATTTTTTACTAAAAGAGGGGGAGTAACTTGTGAAGAAGAAGTTACTAGCATTGCTAATGGGAACGTCTCTTGTACTTGCAGCTTGTGGAGGCGGCGGAGAAGAGCCAGCTGACAACGCAGCGAGCAGTGGCGGAGACAGCGGTGCAGCTACTGTTGCAGCCGATGTTGAAAAAGTGTATCAAAGAAGCTGTGTAGGTTGTCATGGTCAAAACCTTGAGGGTGGCGTGGGCCCAGCATTAACTGCAACTGGCGCAAATCTTTCTCAAGATGAGATTGAAAGCATCATTGTAAACGGTAAAGGCGGCATGCCTGGTAATCTTGTATCAGGTGAAGATGCTGCAGCACTTGCAGCATGGTTAGCTGAAAAGAAATAATAATTCAACGAACTCTCTAGTCGAGACTAGGGAGTTTTTATTTTGTTAGTGAAAGCATTAGTTTTTTATATTTAGATTCATGTCTAGTTCTAGCAAATACGCATAATCATGAGTGGTGGAACATAGAAGGTTGCGTGCATAGCACAAATACGCATAAAAGCCTGGATTTCGCGCATAATCATGAGTGGTGGAACATAGAAGGTTGTGCGTGCATAACACAAATACGCATAAAAGCTAGGATTTCACGCATAAACAGCAAAAATTGGCGCATAAACAGTAAAATTTCGCGCATAAACACGAAAAACACACGCATAAACGTCATAATTACGCGCATAAAAAAATAAGCAAAAAACTAGGGTCGCGCGCATCTTAAATACACATAAAAGCCTGGATTTCGCGCATAATCATGAGTGGTGGAACATAGAAGGTTGTGCGTGCATAACACAAATACGCATAAAAGCTAGGATTTCACGCATAAACAGCAAAAATTGGCGCATAAACAGTAAAATTTCGCGCATAAACACGAAAAACACACGCATAAACGTCATAATTACGCGCATAAAAAAATAAGCAAAAAACTAGGGTCGCGCGCATCTTAAATACACATAAAAGCCTGGATTTCACGCATAATCATGAGTGGTGGAACATAGAAGGTTGCGTGCATAGCACAAATACGCATAAAAGCTAGGATTTCACGCATAAACATCAAAAACTAGCGCATAAACTGTAAAATTTCGCGCATAAACACGAAAAACACACGCATAAACGTCATAATTACGCGCATAAAAAAATAAGCGAAAAACTAGGGTCGGGCGCATAACACAAATACGCATAAAAGCTAGGATTTCACGCATAAACAGCAAAAATTGGCGCATAAACAGTAAAATTTCGCGCATAAACACGAAAAACTCACGCATAAACGTCATAATTACGCGCATAAAAAAATTCACACCCCACATCCCGTCCCAACTCGACCTTCCTTCCCACCACACTATCTTTTCCCCACTCCCCCACCTTCTCCCCACAATATCTGTGGAAAAACAGGCGCCAAAAGCGTTATCCACAGAGCGACAAGCTGCATAGTATACTATATCCACAGACTTTTTTAGCAAAAAATAAATGATTGTGTCATTAGCTGTCGAAATCTTCATGCATGCCATAACATTATCAACATTTTATTCACGCTATCAACAGTTAATATACACCCAACTCCATTAAAACCCGTATATATCCACATCTCACGCCTGGTTATCAACAAACCAACACCGCAGAAAAAATTAACAACACTCACTCTTTCGACAAAAAACACCACAGTACGACAGTAGTTGTCAGCCTATTAACCTCCAAACAAATACTTGAAATAAAAATGTAATATTTTTATGCCACAAATAGACAAAATATGATGTTATAATGTAAAAGGCGAGTCTATCTAGGCAAAGTTCTTAAAACTCGACAGCATTTGCTTGTGCACATTATGACAAAATACGACTTTTAGGTGATAGACATGATAGAAATGCAAAATGTATATAAAACATACCCAAATGGTGTACTTGCTGTGAATGGGATTTCTGTTCAAATACAGTCAGGTGAGTTTGTGTATGTAGTGGGACCTAGTGGAGCTGGGAAGTCCACGTTTATTAAGATGATGTATCGTGAAGAAAAACCGTCCAAAGGGACGATTATGATAAATGGTATTGATATATCTAAGCTCAAGGATAAAAAAGTACCTTTACTTCGCCGTAATATCGGCGTAGTCTTTCAGGATTTTAAACTATTACCGCGACTGACAGTTTATGAAAATGTCGCGTTTGCGCTCGAAGTAATTGAAGAACAGCCTAAGCATATTAAAAAGCGTGTCATGGAAGTTCTTGATCTTGTCCGCTTAAAGCATAAGGCTCGCTTTTATCCATCAGAGCTATCGGGGGGCGAACAGCAGCGTGTATCGATTGCTCGTTCTATCGTAAATAGCCCGAAGGTTATGATTGCCGATGAGCCAACAGGTAACTTGGATCCAGAAACATCTTGGGAAATTATGAATATCCTTGATGAAATTAATAATCGTGGGACAACAATTGTCATGGCGACACATAACCGAGAAATAGTAAACAAAATAAGACGTCGTGTTATTACCATTGAAAATGGTAAGATCGCACGTGACGAGGTTAGAGGGGAGTATGGCTATGACCTTTAGAACTGTGCGACGACATTTTCGTGAGAGCTTTAAAAGTTTGGGACGTAACGGGTGGATGACTTTTGCCTCTGTCAGTGCCGTTACTGTCACACTCCTTTTAGTCGGAGTGTTCCTCGTTTTAATGTTAAACTTAAACAATTTTGCAACGATGATTGAACAGGACGTTGAGATTCGTGTCCATGTTGATCTTGTAGCATCGCCTGAACAACAGGGTGCTTTAAAGCAGCAAATTGAAGATATTCAGCAAGTTTCCTCTGTCACTTTCTCCTCTAAGGATGAACAGCTTGACAATCTAATTAAAAGCTTTGGTGAAGATGGAGAGGCGTTTGAGTTATTTGAACAAGCGAATCCTCTATACGACGTATTCATCGTAAAAACAGATGATCCAGAAGACATTATGACAGTAGCAAATCAGATTGATTCGTTTCCTTATACAGAACGAGTTGTATTTGGTAAAGACCAAGTCGAAAAGCTCTTTAAAATTCTTAAAGTGTCTCGAAATGTTGGACTAGGGTTAATCCTAGGTCTTGTCTTTACTGCTATGTTTTTAATTTCCAATACGATAAAAATTACTATTTTTGCTCGACAAAAAGAAATTGAGATTATGAGATTAGTAGGAGCAACGAACAACTTTATCCGAGTACCATTTTTCTTAGAAGGTCTATGGTTAGGCGTGGTAGGTGCCATTCTTCCGATTGCGGCTGTGGCATCATCTTATCAATATTTATACAGTCTAATAAGTCCTAAATTAGCTAACACATTCATTCAATTGTTACCGCCGTCACCATTTATATGGGAGGTAGCAGGAATTTTAGTCGGTATAGGTGGACTAATCGGTGTGTGGGGAAGTTTAATGTCTGTTCGCCGTTTCTTAACAAAATAGTTTGCTAGATTGCATGATAAAAATTGCTTATGGGAGGTAGCTTCGCGTGAAACGATCTTGGCTCAAGTTAGCATTAATATTTACAGTCGCGTTTAGCGTAATTGCGCAGCCGGTTTTTGCTGTGACGGAAAAAGAAATTCAGGCAAAGAAGCAAGAGAAAAAGGAAGTAACACAACAACGTGCTTCTTTACAGCAAAAGATTGCAGAAAAGGAACGACTAGTTAACTCATTGCAGGCTGAACAAGCAGACATTGAGGCTGATATTAAGCAGCTTGACGAGGCTGTAGCGCAAACGAATCAAAATATTCGTGATAAGCAGGCTGAAATTGAAACGACACGTGAAGAAATTCGAATACTAGAAGAAAAAATTGCTGAGGTAAAACAACGTATTGAGCTTCGCAACGAATTGCTTACAAAGCGTGTACGTTCTTTACAAGTTGGCGGTGGTGTTGTTAGTTATTTAGATGTGTTGCTCGGAGCAAAAAGTATGAGTGACTTCCTAGATCGCGCAAGTGCCGTTTCTACTTTATTTGAAGCAGATAAAGCTATCTTAAAAGCCCATCAAGAAGATAAAGTATTAAAAGAACAACAAGAAGTGCAAATGGAAACAACATTGCAAGAGCTAGAACAAAAGCTAGTTGATTTAGAGCAATTAGAAGCAAGCTTAAAAGCACAAATTGCAGAAAAAGACCGCATTATGGAGCAGTTAGCGGAAAAAGAAGAGCAAGTACACGAAGAGCTATACGAAATTGAGGATGAAGAAGCATTATTACGCTCGCAGGAAGCTGTGCTAGATAAACTAATTAAGCGGATGATCGAACAAAAGAAGCGTGAGGAAGAAGAAGCTCGTAAAAGAGGACAAACTCCTAAGGTGACAGATGGCACGTTTATGAGACCAGCCGTTGGTCCTGTAACATCTAATTATGGCGCGCGCTGGGGAACAACGCATTTCGGTATTGATATCGGTAAGCGTGGCTCCGACGTTCCAATCGTGGCTGCAGCCGAGGGTGTTGTGTTCCGTTCTTACTATTCGAGTAGTTACGGAAATGTTGTCTTTATCTCTCACTACTTGAATGACCAAGTTTGGACTACCGTCTATGCGCACATGGAAAATCGTCTCGTATCAGAAGGACAGTCTGTAAGTAAAGGACAAAAGCTTGGTTATATGGGGAATACTGGACGCTCTTTCGGTGCTCACTTACACTTTGAATTGCACAAAGGACCTTGGAATGCATCGAAATCAAACGCAATTGATCCAAGAAAATATATTAACTTTTAACAATTTGCAACTGTAGTCACATATTTTTTCCATAAATTATATATACTATTAGAAAAACATTTGTTTTTCTGATGCTATAGGAAGGCATCGCACAGTGTTGCGGTGCTTTTTCGTTGAACTGTAAGTAGTTAGGATGAGTGTCGAGCTCCACGAACCAACGAATCCCGTTTTTCGCTGATACTGCGGTTCGGTAGCTTAAGTCCTAAACATGCAGCTATTGCACCTCAAGCGCTTGTCGTTGTTACGGAGGACTTATATTTTTCTAAATGAAAAACTTGAGAAGGTCACTAGAGTGGTCTCATTTATTTGGACGAGCATCTGCATGGCCTGGTAAGAGAAATTAGATGACTGTTCGCTGTAAGATTGGTACAATAACTTACAACTGATTGAAGTCACATAGGAGGTTGGAACGATTGAATCGTAAAGTTACAGTATTGCTTATGCTGTTATCACTTATCATAGGTGTCGGTGGCACCTATTCGCTATTACAATTAACATCCGCTGAGATGGCGAATGGTGGCGATGTAATCAGCTTACCGGTGGCAACTATTGATAAAGATGCCGATATGTCTAATGAGGATCTTGCAAAAATTGAACAAGTATACAAGCTTCTTGCCACACAGTATGTTGAGGATATAGATGAGCAGGAACTTATTGAAGGCGCTATTAACGGAATGATTGAACAGCTTGAAGACCCTTTTAGCTCATATATGGATGAGGAAACAGCGGCAAGCTTTTCGCAAAATTTAAGCTCTACTTTTGAAGGAATTGGCGCTGAGGTTAGTATGGTTGATGGCCTAGTAACGATTGTTGCACCGTACAAAGATTCCCCAGCAGAAAAAGCAGGCTTAAAGCCAAATGATCAGATTTTATCCGTAGATGGCGAATCGATTGCAGGGCTTGACTTATACGAAGCTGTTTTAAAAATTCGTGGTGAAAAAGGATCGACAGTTACACTTGAGATTAAACGACCAGGTGTAACAGAGCCTTTAATGGTTGATGTAGTTCGCGATGAGATTCCGATTGAGACTGTATATAGTGATCTTAAAGAGTACGAAGGTAAAAAAGTTGGCTATATAGAAATTGCATTGTTCTCGGAAAAAACAAGTGAGGATTTCTTTAAACAACTAAAAGAGCTTGAAAAACAAAAGATTGACGGTCTTGTTATTGATGTAAGAGGGAACCCAGGTGGATATTTACAAAGTGTGGAAGCCATTTTACGTGAATTAGTTCCTAAGGATAAACCGATGCTACAAATCGAGGATCGTAATGGTGAAACACAACGATTCTTTACGAATCTTGAAGAGAAAAAGCCGTATCCAATTGTGAGTCTTATTGATGAAGGTAGTGCATCGGCTTCAGAAATATTATCAAGTGCGCTTAAAGAAGCGGTGGGATATGATGTAGTTGGTACATCGTCATTCGGTAAAGGAACTGTTCAACAAACAGTACCAATGGATGATGGCAGTGAAGTAAAGCTTACGATGTTCAAATGGCTCACATCTGATGGAAACTGGATTCACAAAACAGGTGTTGAACCGACAGTCGAAATTAAACAACCAGATTATTTCTACGTAAGCCCTATTCAGCTTAATGAAAACGAAGTACTTGCGTATGACCAAACGAGTGAAAAGGTTGTGGCATTACAAAAAATGTTAAGTGGCTTAGGCTATGGTCCTGGTCGAGAAGATGGATATTTTAGTGAAGAGACAAAAACAGCTGTAGAAGCTTTCCAAAAAGCAAATGACTTACCTATGACAGGAAAAGTAGATGAGCAAACAGCTGTTAAGCTAGAAACAAAAATTATTGAGCGTATTCGCAGTGAAGAAAGTGACTTGCAGCTACAAACAGCGTTAAAGGTTCTTTTTAAATAGACATATTCAGGCTCTGATCCATGTGGATTAGGGTCTTTTCTTTGTGTGCAGTGTTGGTGAGTAAACGGGAGAATCCGCTTTTCTTCTTGCTTGTTCAAAGTTTGTTATATGTTTTCCATGGTAGATTTGATAAAATAGTAGTAAAATAGGACGTTTTTGAGAATTGTAGGTGAATATGAGGTGGATTGGCTTCAACAGCTAGTTATAGGAATTTTTCGGTTAGTAATAAATCCTTTTTTATATGTGTGGGTGTTAGCAGCTGTCGGCTTAGGATACTTTCGTGTCAAAAGAGAGCGACGTCAATTTGGGGTACGTGTGCAGTACGGTCTAACGGAGCTGCGTTATTTCCTTTCTACTAGTGTATTTATGGGACTAGCTGTGTCTTTAGTCGCATTGGCAGTTGGAATTGTTGTGACACCATCACTTATTATTCTAATCCTCACGATGATGCTCATCTTTTTTGCACCTTTAAAAATGCGCTGGGCTTCACCTGCTTTTACGCTCGGAGTAGCAATATTAGTAGCGGTTGTCTGGGCATATGGACCATTTGAAGATTTACCGATAAGCGACTGGTTCGCGAAGGTTGAAGTGGTAAATATGACGGGCGTTGCCATTTTACTTGCTATCCTTGTTTTGGCAGAAGGTGTATTACTTTTTAAAAGTAAACAAGAACCGACGTCACCTTTCTTATTTCCAGGTAAAAGAGGCTTAGTCATTGGCTCACAGCTTTTTAACAGATTATGGCTTGTGCCAGTATTTCTGCTTATTCCTGGAGAAGGCTTAGCATCATTCCCGAGCTGGTGGCCCATTTTTGCAGTCGCTGATACGGGGTATTCCATCATATGTGTACCATTTGCAATAGGCTTTTATCAGAAAATTGTTGGTCAGCTCTCAGGTACGTTAATAAAACAAGCTTCGTATAAGGTTATGATTTTTGGAGTGGCACTCGTAGGCTTAGCGATTAGCGGGCTTGTGTGGCCAAGCATGGTCATTGTCACAGCAGTTGTTGCTGTGTTAGGGCGCGAAGCCATCTTTTTATATGATAAGCTCACGGATGAGGCTAAACCAGCCTTTTTTACAAGAAAAAATAACGGTGTTGTTATATTGTCTGTTCTACCGCATTCTCCTGCCGATAAAATGGCTCTTCAAATCGGAGAAGTTATTACAAGAGTAAATGGAGAAGAGGTTGGCAATGAGCAACAATTTTATGAGGCGCTTCAAATAAACAGGGCGTATTGTAAAATTGAAGTGTTAAATAAAGAAGGGGAGCTACGCTACGTACAGCGCGCCCTTTATGAAGGTCAGCACCACGAGTTAGGATTACTGTTTGTACCTGACTCAAAGCGACCACAAAAGACGGCTATAGCAAAATAATAGAGAAGCCACCTTCCATCTGCGAAGGTGGCTGTTTTATGCCCTCCAGCACGTTCAGGGGAAAAAGTAACAAATCCGAAGAAAGAAATGCACGTTCACGTGTCGAAAATGCATGGTTACATGTCGAGAATGCACGTTGGCATGTCGAAAATGCACGTTCACGGAAAAAGTAACAAATCCGAAGAAAGAAATGCACGTTCACGTGTCGAAAATGCATGGTTACATGTCAAGAATGCACGTTGGCATGTCGAAAATGCACGTTCACGGAAAAAGTGGTCCCCTTAAGGTATAGAGATTAAAAAACCCTAAGGGGTCCTTTAAATTTGTTACTTATTTTTTCCAGGTCGCTTTTTCTCAGCTGGATCGTATCCGAAATCTTTATTTTGGTTCACAGCATCACTTGCTTGCTTCATTCGCTGTTGTTGATTTTTATGACTGTCGCGTTGTACCACAGGCGTCACCTCGCTTTTTTGTATTCGCTACATATTATTTGCGTAATTGAACAATGCATACATTTTTGTATAGCGGGTATAGAATAAGTAACAAATAAAAAAAGGTGGTTGAATGATGGAGTTTTCATTGAATTGTAAAAATGCAGCGTATCCATGCGAAGTAACACTTGATGAAGATAACGGTCGATATATGATTCGAAATGCTGACACGAGTGGAGAGGTTTTTAATACAAAAGAGGAGTTACTCACATGGCTATCAGAGAGTTGGGATGAAGCAGACTTTGAGAACCCAAAAGAGTATCAACAAATGATGGAAAAGATACAAAAAGAGCTTTCCGAATAATGAAGTGGGCGCAACCTTATGGCGGTTGCGCTTTTTATATTGTTTTTACATAAAACGTACGTGTGCGTGGCCCATCGAATTCACAGAAATAAATGCCTTGCCATGTGCCAAGTAGTAGTTGCCCTTTTTCGACGATAACGTGTTGCGATGCCCCCACTGTGCTAGCCTTCATATGCGCAGCTGTGTTTCCTTCGATATGGCGATCAAGGCTATGATGCCAAGGGTATACTTCATCAAAACGACGCAGCATATCTGTTTTTACATCGGGGTCGGCATTTTCATTAATGGTGATGCCGGCTGTTGTGTGAGGACAGTATACAATGACCGCTCCATTCTTTACGCCCATCTCTTTTATGTACGCTTCTACCTTCTGTGTTACATCTATCATTTCATCCCGTTTGTTTGTTCGGAGTGAAAAGCTTTTTAACATAAAAATCTTCCTTTCCGTGCTATGTATAGTCATATTGTAGCTAAAAGGACAGAGGATAGGAAGAGTGAGGTGTGGCGTATTTTCGACAAGGAATGACGCAATCTCGACATAGTTTGGCGCGTTTTCGACAACGGATGGCGCAATTCCGACGACGCCCGGCGCATGTTTAAGGGGGTAGCGCATTTTCGACAAGGAATGGCGCAATCTCGACAAAGTATGGCGCATTTCGGGCAACGCCCGGCGCATTTCTCATAGTGAGCGCGTCACATTAGACGACAACGATTGAACGCAAAAATCCCCCCATTTATAAAACAAAGCCCCCTCCAACGTTCCATTCACTCAATTTCTCTGCATTTTTCATTCAAACTTTGACACACAAACATTTAATACTTTTTTAATAACTTAATAAGAGCTCGTTAAGCTTTGTCGTTCATTATTAGAACTATAGAAAATAATAAACGAAAAGGTGATGAATATGACAAAGGATACGGTATTAGAGGTTCATAATTTACGACGCTCGTTTGATAAAAAAGAAGTTGTGCGTGACGTAAGTTTTACAGTGGAAAAAGGTGAGGTGTTCGGGTTTTTGGGACCGAACGGTGCTGGTAAGACGACGATAATTCGGATGATACTTGGTTTAATAAAACGTGATAGTGGCACGGTGACTATTAACGGTTACAGCATTGATGATCAGTTCATGGAAGCTATTAGACACGTAGGAGCGATTGTTGAAACGCCGAGCTTTTACACACATTTATCAGGCTATGCCAACTTAACGCTTATTAGAAATTTACATCCGCATATTGCGAAGCAGCGAATTGATGAAGTGCTTGAGATGGTACATCTGTCAAAGGTTGCGAAACGTAAGGTTAGCACGTATTCACTAGGGATGAAGCAAAGGCTTGGGTTAGCGAGAGCGCTTCTGCAGCATCCAACCATCGTGTTTTTAGATGAGCCAACGAACGGTTTAGATCCACAAGGGATTCTAGAAATGCGAGAGATGATTACGACATTGGCACAAGAACAACAAATCACGTTTATTATTACGTCCCATATTTTACATGAAATTGAACAGGTGTGTGATAGAGTTGCGATACTGCGTGAAGGCAGCATTATTGCAAATGGCTTCGTGAAGGAACTCCTTGCTAGTGATGATGAAGCGATTGAATTACGAACTAAACAGCTTGAGGCGTCTGAGAAAATAGCGACATCCATGACATTTGTAAAATCGATAACAAGATCGGAATCAAGCTTAGTTGTAAAAATTGAAAAAGGGTTTTCTAGTCAATTAAATAAAAAGCTAGTTGAGGCGGGCATTGATGTCGAGTACGTTATTCCACAGCAACAGTCGTTGGAAAAATTGTTTTTACAATTAACAGATGGAGGTCAAGTATCATGAAACAACTAATAAAAAATGAGTTATATAAGCAGCTTGTAAGTAAAAAGCTTTATATTTTTATAGCAGTGATTGTCGGATTTAACTTTTTTGGCATTTTAGAGGATTTGTTAGGTCATGTTGATTTTGTGATGAACGGTCCGAATTTACCAGTGTATATGTTATCTACTATCGTGAACTACGTGCTACCATTTTTTATTATCTTTGTAGCAACAGAAATGATTTCACATGAGTATAGTAGTGGAACACTAAAGCTTTCGCTGTTAGCACCTGTTAAACGGTCGTCATTGTTAGTAGCTAAGCTCAGCTCACTTGCGATTCTCATTTTATCATTGCTTATTTTTTCGTATGTTATGTCAGTGGGCATTGGTACATTGTATTGGGGCTGGAGTGACACTGTATTGTTTGAGGATCCAAATTTAACAGCCGCACCAGTCGAGTATTCATTGTTACCAGGCTTATTTCGCGGTTTGTTAGCGTATGTGGTGTCCGTGTTTCCGCTCATGGCATTTGCAAGCTTTGTCATATGGCTATCGTTTCAATTCACTTCAAGTGGCTTGTCAGTAGGAGTCTCAACAGCTTCGTTAATTTTAATGGGCGTGTTTACACAAATTTTAACGATGATAAAGCCAGCGTTTATTTTATCTTACTTTAGTCTTGGTATTCTGTATTTTAATCCTGAAAGATTTGCGTTAACTTCGGCGATACTATCGATTGTAAGTTACATGTTGATTTTTAGCTTCTTAAGCTTTAGACAGTTTTCTAAAAAAGACATTTTATTGTAGAAATTGTGAAAAAGTCTGCATTGTCAGGCTTTTTTTCTTATAATTATGGTAACTGATTTCACTTAGAGTGTCGCGTCATTTCTTAGGATAGCTTACGAGAAGAGTTACTGTTAAAGAGAGGGTGGGCTTCGTTGAACAACCGCATTTTAATTGTGGAGGATGAGAAGGAAATAGCTGAATTAGTACGTGATTATTTAAAGCGTGAAGGCTTTGAAGTGCATATTGCCTATGATGGTGAGGAAGGGCTCGAGAAGTTTAAAGAGCTGCAGCCGATGATTATGATTTTGGATATATTGCTACCTAAACTTGATGGACTAGAAGTGTGTCGTATTATTAGGCAGCAGTCCAATATTCCCATCCTGATGGCCAGTGCTAAGAAAGAAGACTTTGATAAGGTGCTTGGTCTCGGAATGGGAGCGGATGATTACATTGCGAAGCCATTCAGCCCAAACGAGCTTGTGGCCCGTGTGAAAGCGCAGCTGCGGCGGTATACTACATTAGCGAATCCTAGCCCTCAGCAACAAGATGAAATTCAAGTCGATGATATTGTGGTTAATAAAAATACGTATGATGTATATGTAAAAAATAAAAAAATTGATGTATCTGCAAAGGAGTTTCAGCTTCTTTATTATATGATGGAGCACCCTGGACAAGTGTTTACACGCGAGCAGCTGTTTCAACAAATATGGGGGCAGTCTGATTTTGGAGATATTAATACGGTTACTGTTCATATTCGCAAGCTACGAGAAAAAATTGAAGTAAATCCCTCAACACCGGCCTACATTCTGACCGTATGGGGTGTTGGTTATAAATTTAAAGGGCGGTCATAGTAAATGGGCGTACGTAGTAGGTTTTTTACGTTTATTATTATCATTGTTATAGTACCGCTTATTGTGTCAGTGCTTACGTTTGCTATTTCTATGTCACGCGTTGTCAAGACGATTGATAACGAGACCGATATTGAAACGAATTTTTATGTGCTAGAACAGGTACTTCAAGACAGTTACGACCAAATCAACAATAGCGATCAGTTTTATGAAAAAATATCGCCGTATTTAAGGGAGTTTGATATAGAAATTCAGATTGTATCTCTAGCAGGGACGGTGCTTTTTGAGTCTGATCAATTGTCTAGGGATGATCGCACGTTTAATTTGTTTGATCGCTTCAATACTTACACCGTTTCTATTTTTCAAAATAACAAAAAAGTAGCTACAGCAAATATAAAAGCAAGTGCAAACTCACCAGCGACTTTTACTGTAAATGGGAAGCTTGTTTCTTCGGTGTTCGTAAGTGTAGGAGCAGGACTGATAACGTTTACTACTCTTATTGTTTTATTTATCGTATATGTCTCAAGGCACATTTTAACCCCGATTGAGCAATTGAATGATGCGACGTTATTAATGTCAGATGGCGACTTTTCTTATCCACTTACTTATAAAAGTCGAACTGAATTAGGGCAGCTGACAATTGCATTTCAACAAATGCGGCACCGACTCGCCGATAGTATAAAAGAGCGGCAAAAACAGGAGCAATCGAGGAGAGAATTAATCGCAAGTATATCACATGATTTGCGCACCCCACTGGCTTCTATTCAAGGGTATGTAGAGGCGCTGCAGGATGGGATTGCAGAAGATGAAGCGACAAAGCAAAAATACTTCGCGACAATTCAAGTGAAAACAAAGCAAGTAAATCGCCTCATCGAAGATTTATTTGAGTTTTCGAAGCTGGAGCTAAAGCAGCTACAAATGAATGTGCAACCAATGAATAGTTCGTTTTTAGCTGAAATGTTTGTACAAATAGAGGCAGATATTTTACAAAAAGGCGCACGAGCAGCTGTTGACTTAAATATTCCATCTGCTCCAATTGAGATTGATCCAGAACGAATTTTACAAGTGATACAAAATCTCGTAAATAATGCTTTACGCTATATAGATGATGAATGCGGCGTTATTCAGTTGCGCTCATACTTAAAAGATAAGTATTTCGTAATTGAGGTTTCTGATAATGGAACGGGCGTTGCAGCAGAAAACTTACCGTATATATTTGACCGATTTTATCGTGGGGAAAAATCGCGGTCAAGATCGTATGGTGGAGCGGGGCTTGGGCTGGCTATTAGTAAAACGATTGTCGAAGCACACGAGGGCCATATTGATGTTGCCAGTGAGATAGGAAAAGGAACAACTTTCAAAATAAATTTACCTATTGCGGGGAGGAAAACGTAAATGGAAACAAATCGTCTGCTTTTAAAAAATTATAGTAAGGATGATTTAGCAAATTTTCACCGACTAAAGTCAGAGCCGATTGTTTGGAGGTATTCCGATAAAAAGGCGGCTACTGATATGACGGAGACAAAATTGGCACTTGAAGCGGTACTGCAAAACTATGAAAACAGCAAGTGTGATTTTCAAGCACTGTTTCTTAAGCAATCTATGACTTATATAGGGGAAGCCGGAGTTCTTGCTATGAGTGTGAAAAATAAACGAGCAGTTGTTGGCTACAACATATTGCCTGCGTTTTGGGGACAAGGCTATGCGACAGAAATTACGAAAGCACTCGTGCGCCAGTTGTTTGAGGTAGAAGGGATGGAGCGGATAGAGGCGCTTGTATTAGAAGGGAATATGGCGTCAAGAAAAGTGTTAGAGAAAGCAGGACTTCAGCAGGAAGGACTGCTGCGCCATTTTACATGCATTGCTGGTGAGTATAAGAATGTTTGTTATTACGGTATGATTCGCTCGGATTATACTGACACGTTGATACTTCAGCAAGAAGAAGCGCTTTAATCGAGCGCTTCTTCGACTGCACAGCTTAAAACTCTGTAGGTTTGTCTGAGTTTTGATGTTGCACAGAATTTTCAGAACCTCTTAGCCAGGAGCATTGGCTACAATATATTTGTTGATGAATATTCTTATTTACGATAAAATCAATTTATGAAAAGCTAAGCAAATACAACTTTATGCAAACATGGAGGAGCCTGTCACCTGGGGATAATTATGTCCGCTGGTTGAAGACGCTCTCGTTAAGCCAAGGAGTCTGTCTATTTATCAGGCTCCTTTTATTTTGTAAAAAAGTGAAACGGACATTGCTGGATTCCTAAACGTTAAAGAAAGTATATGTTGTTTACCTAGATTAGTGTCTAGCTCTAGCCCTAGCCTCCTCGTGTTCTCAAGCCGTCTCTCTCCGGAGAAAAGGCCCTTCCTGCGGGTACGTCTTAAGCTGGTCGGGGCTGAACAAAGCATTTGCGCTCTTAAAACATAGAGTCCATAGTTTGCCATGCTAATCTCATTTAAATAGGATAATTTTCGCTTCTCATCAAATGCTAATAGTATGTTTTCTATATGGATGCAGACACATGAAAGTAACAGCAAAATTTTTTCTATTATTTGACCAACACTATTCGAAAAAATTTTACATACTAACAGTTCAACATCGATAGTTGGGCAGGGCTTAATGAGTAATTGTTGGCTAATTGCGCTAGTGTTGTAGTCGATAAATTTTCACTTACAAACGACTTAATGAGTGATTGTGGCTAATTAATGGTTTATGCAATCAATGAGTAGTACTTACTAGTAAGCTTAAGTGTGTGTGGCGGCAATATCGTGGTTTACACACGCAATGAGTACTTTCTTAGTGTGACTAAGTAAACGGCGTTTTCATCAGGTTTTGTTGTATAACATGAAACTTTTTGCTTCTCAAATAATTTTACATCATCATTAGGAGGGACATCATTTTTATGTCATTCGTACATTTAGCAATTCTTTTGCCATTTATGATGGCGATTCTCGTACCTTTTTTATATAGGTATTTGAAACGTATACATACTGGCTGGCTTATTTTGCCGGTACCTGTGCTTATCTTTGTATACTTTTTACAATTTCTAGGGCTAAAGAAGCCTCTGCAAGAAACAATTCCTTGGGTACCATCTTTAGGTATTAATTTTTCTGTAGTTATTGATGGACTTAGTATGCTATTTGCATTGCTAATTTCGGGTATTGGTGCTCTTGTTGTTTTGTATTCTATCTATTACTTATCTAAAAAGCATGAAGACTTGCGTAGCTTTTATATTTATTTACTTTTATTTATGGGTGCGATGCTTGGCGTCGTTTTATCAGACAACTTATTAGTTCTTTACACGTTTTGGGAGCTAACGAGTATTTCCTCATTTTTATTGATCGCATATTGGCATAAACGTGAAAGTTCTTTATACGGAGCACAAAAATCGATGATCATTACTGTGTTTGGTGGATTGTCGATGCTAGCTGGTTTTCTGCTCCTTTACAATATGACGGGTACTTTTAGTGTTCGTGAGATTATTGCACAAGCGGATATTGTGACGCAACACGAATTGTTTACAGCTGCAGTCATTTTTATTTTGTTAGGTGCTTTTACAAAATCCGCTCAATTTCCTTTTTACATTTGGCTACCTGATGCGATGGCGGCGCCAACACCGGTTAGTGCTTATCTTCACTCCGCTACAATGGTTAAGGCTGGTATTTATTTAGTAGCAAGATTAACGCCTGTGTTTGCGGGTACTGCTGAATGGTTTTGGCTTGTATCAGGCTTTGGATTGATCACACTGTTTTGGGGTTCATTCCAGGCGGTTAAGCAAACGGATCTTAAAGGAATTTTAGCTTTTTCAACAGTCAGTCAGCTAGGTTTGATTATGTCATTGTTTGGGGTTGGGTCGGCTTCGGTTCTGTTTGATTCCATTCAAGACAACTTATATGTCATTGCAACGACAGCTGCTATTTTTCATTTAATTAACCATGCGACGTTTAAAGGTAGCTTATTTATGGTAGTTGGTATTGTCGACCATGAAACGGGTACACGAGATATTAGAAAGCTCGGTGGACTGATGGCGTTAATGCCAATTACGTTTACAGTTGCTCTAATCGGTGCTGGTTCAATGGCTGGTCTTCCGCCGTTTAATGGCTTTTTAAGTAAGGAAATGTTTTTTACCGGCATGATACGTGCAGCAGAATTGAACTTTTTCAGCATGGAAACATGGGGGTTATTATTCCCGTTCCTAGCATGGCTAGCTAGTATCTTTACGTTTATATACAGTACGATTCTTGTACTGAGAACATTTACAGGGAAGCTAAAGCTTTCAGAGTTACCGAAAAAACCACATGAAGCACCGATTGGGATGCTGCTATCACCAATCATTTTAGCTGTATTAGTTGTTTTATTTGGCTTTGTACCAAATTTACTTTCATACAGTATTATTAAACCAGCATTAGAAGCAGTCTTACCTAGCTTACTGGCAACGGGAGACACCTTTAAAGTGAAAATTTACTTCTGGCATGGCTTTACGATCGAGTTATTTATGACGATCGCTGTCATCTCACTTGGTATTTTAGGATACGTTACTGTGAAGAAATGGTCTAAAATCTACAATGTGTTACCAAAGAATTTTACGTTAAATCATGTATACAACGCTGGTATTGTGAACATTGAAAAGGGTGCCGCTATGGTTATGAATAGACTCATGACAGGCTCTTTGCGTCAATATTTGACGTACATTTTCTTGTTTTTCATAACAGCTCTTGGCTTAGCCCTTATCTTATTAAGACCGATGGCTATTGACTTTATTAATGCAGGTAATATTGAACTGTTTGAGCTTGTACTTGCTTTCGTTTTAATTGGGGCAGCCATTACAACTATTGTTACGAAATCGCGCTTAACTGCAATTATAAGTTTAGGTACGGTTGGGTATTTAGTGTCGTTGTTTTTCGTATTGTTTAGAGCGCCTGACTTAGCGTTGACACAATTAATTGTTGAAACAATTTCAGTAGCTTTATTTTTACTATGCTTTCGATATTTACCTAATCTTCAGCGTGAAGCCTTTAAACTGAACAGACTTCTTATCTCTGTCGGGGTAGGTGTGGTAGTCACAGTGATGGCAATTTCAGCGGATGCAACAAGGTTATTAGAACCAATCTCTCAATACTATGTAGCCAATACGTACGAAGAAGCTGCGGGTAAAAATATGGTCAATGTTATATTAGTTGATTTCCGTGGTGTGGATACGTTATTTGAAATTACAGTGCTTGGTATTGCTGCGTTAGGAATTTTTGCGATGATTACGTTGCGGGTAGTAAGGAGAGATAAAGTTGAAGGCAAATAATATTATTTTACAAACAATTACGAAGGTAGTTGTGTTTATCATTATTACCTTCTCTATCTATTTGTTTTTTGCAGGACATTACTATCCTGGAGGAGGCTTTATCGGTGGATTGATGACCGCTTCTGCCCTCGTTCTTCTGCTGTTGGCGTATGATATGGAGACGGTTAAGCGTGTCATCCCGGCAGATTTTAAAATTGTGACCGCCGTTGGGCTACTCATAGCTGTTATCACAGGTGTTGGCCCTATGCTATCTGGTTTACCTTTTTTAACGCATGCACATGATTATGTGGAGTTGCCGTTATTAGGGAAATCAGGGTTAACGACTGCGATGCTATTCGATCTTGGTGTGTATTTAGTTGTTATCGGTATTACGATGACGATTATTCAAACGATTGGAGAGAGTGATTAAATGGGGATATTAATGTCGGTTGTAGCTGGCCTGTTAATAGCAGCTGCTGTGTATTTAATGCTTTCTAAGCAAATATTGCGCATTATAATAGGAACAGCTTTTTTAAGTCATGGAGCGCACCTCTTATTATTAACAATGGGAGGACTAAAAACGGGGGCACCACCTTTACTAGGAGAAAAAGCACCAATGTATACAGACCCATTGCCACAGGCTCTGATTTTAACAGCGATTGTTATTAGCTTCGGTGTTACTTCGTTTTTCCTTGTTTTAGCATATCGTGCTCACCAAGAGCTAGGTACGGTAAATACAGAGGAAATGAGAGGAAATCAACAAGATGAATAACATGATTATGGTTCCACTACTAATTCCGTTATTAACGGGTATTATATTAATTCTATTCAAAGAAGAAATAAAAACACAGCGTGTTATAAGTGTTATTTCAATGATTTTGCTACTAATTGTAAATGCAATGCTATTACAGCAAGTTCATCTGGAAGGTATACAAACATTAGAGCTGGGGAACTGGCGTGCACCATATGGCATTGTGTTTGTAGCGGATACGCTAGCCGTTTTACTCGTGCTAACGGCGAGCATAGTTGGCTTTGCGTGTCTATTATTCAGCTTTTTCACTATCGGTGAAGCGAGAGAAAAATCTTATTTCTACGCGTTTTTTCAGTTTTTACTAACTGGTATTTTTGGAGCATTTTTAACAGGAGATATTTTTAACCTGTTTGTATTTTTTGAAGTTATGTTAATTTCCTCTTACGTGTTACTAGTTCTAGGAGGAACTAAGGGACAATTCAGAGAGTCTCTTAAATACGTATTGATCAATGTTATTTCGTCAGCTTTGTTTGTTATCGCTGTCGGTTACTTATACGCTGTAACAGGTACGTTAAATATGGCCCATTTATCAGAGCGTATTGCTGAAGTGGGACAACAAAATATTATTACGGTGATTGCGATTTTGTTCTTCATCGTATTTGGACTAAAGGGTGCCGTATTTCCGTTGTTTTTCTGGCTACCAGGCTCCTACGCAGCACCGCCTACAGCAGTGTCAGCTTTGTTCGCAGCGCTATTAACTAAAGTCGGTGTGTATTCCATTTATCGTACGTTTACTGTTATTTTTTATCACGAACCGTCCATTACGCACACGCTAATTGCTATATTAGCAGCGTTGACGATCATTGTTGGTGTCATCGGTGCTGTTGCGCATTATGATATTCGAAAAATATTGATATATAACATATTAACAGCAGTGGGTGTCATTTTATTTGGTATCGCGATGCTATCTCCAGATTCGCTAAACGGAGCGCTGTTCTACTTAGTGCATGATATGATTATTAAAGGAGCAATATTTTTGCTAGGGGGAGCCATCATTATAGTGACTGGCACTAGTGATATACGTAAGCTAGGCGGCTTGATTCATCAGTATCCGCTACTTGGTTGGTTGTTCTTTGTGACTGCTATTTCGCTAGCAGGTATTCCGCCGTTAAGTGGTTTTGTCGGTAAGATGCTAATAGTTCGAAGTGGTCTACAAACAGAGTTTTTCTGGATAGCTGTTCTAGTTGTTCTCTCAAGCTTGTTAGTCTTTTACTCCGCGCTTAGAATCTTTATGAGAACTTTCTGGGGTGAGGCGAATCCAGATTATAAAGTAAAAGTAGTGAAAAAGTATCATCATTTAGTACTACCGGGAGCATTGCTACTGATGGTATCAATTGCGATGGGACTTGGAGCAGAGTGGTTGTACCCTTATATTGAACAATCTAATATCGGACTGCTTGACCCGAATGTTTATATTGATGCCATTTTAAAGGAGTAGAGCGAAAATGACGTTACAATTATTTTTAAATATAGTTATTGCTTTTGTTTGGATGTTTTTACAAAATAGTTGGTCTATTGCTACGTTTGTTATCGGATACTTGCTAGGAATGTTACTGTTGTTCGCATTCCGACGTTTTTTTGCACAACGCTTTTACATGCATAACGTCATTAGTATCGTGAAGCTGCTATTTATATTTTTACGTGAACTTATAAAGTCAAACATAACAGTTATTCGTCATATTTTAAAACCAAAGCTAGATATCCGACCAGGGATATTTGCTTTACCGACGGAGCTTAAACAGGATTGGGAAATCACAACGCTTGCCAATTTAATTACATTAACACCTGGAACGGTCGTCGTCGATGTTTCGGATGATAATAAGATTTTGTATGTCCATGCGATGGATATTGAAGATAAAGAAAAAGCAATATATGAAATAAAAACTACATTTGAGAAGGCAATTATGGAGGTGAGCAAATAACATGCTGGATATATTACTTAACATATCTTTAGTTATCATGAGCATATCCACATTGCTCGCTCTCTATCGAGTTGTGAAAGGCCCATCGATTCCAGACCGCATGATAGCTCTTGATACAATCGGAGTGTATTTAATGGGGTTAACTGCGATCACGTCTTTAAAATTGAATACTGATGCATTTTTAGAGGTTATTATGTTAATCGGAGCATTAGCGTTCATTGGTACTGTTGCTCTATCAAAGTTTATAGAGAGGGGGTACATCATTGAACATAATCGAGATTAGTAAAATTGTATTAGGGTTTATCATTTTATTAGGAACAGCTTTAAGTCTAGTGACATCTATCGGTTTAATTCGGTTGCCGGATGTATATACACGGAGCCATGCAGCCTCTAAAAGCGCTACACTCGGAGTATTGTTAATACTATTCGCGGCATTTTTATTATTTGGGATAAATACAGGGCATCTCAATGCACGATTATTTTTGGCAATTGTTTTCTTATTTTTAACAGCACCGGTAGCGGGACATTTATTAAGCAGAGCTGCGTACCACTCTAATGTACCTTTATGGGAAAAAAGTGTTGAGGATGATTTAAAGAAAAGAGTTCTGGAGAAAAAGCAAACAGAGCAGGCATAAACAAACAGCTAGGTTTCCATGTGGATGCCTAGCTGTTTTTTGTAATGTTTTTATGAGTGCTATTCACCATGATTCAATGGAAAATGTCCCAACAGTTTCTCTAGGAGAAGTGAACCTTACAGAATCTCTCGAACGAGAAAGCTCATTTCCTTTAGGTGGAGAGTGTCAGTTTTTTGATTTTAAGGTAGTTGTTAGTTCCTTTGTTAATGTTTCAAGACTTTTAAAAGAACTAGAAATGTTTTCAATACGTGTGTTTTGTTCATCAACACTTGCGAGAATTTCTTCTACAGAAGCGCTAGATTGCTCTGATACACTTGATAAAGCTGTAATTTCATCTATAACAGCGGTTGATGTCTTTTCCAGTGCTTCCACCTGCTGCAACACTTCATTTGCTTTTTTAAGCACTTCATTTGAATTGAACACGACTCTACCGAACGTATATTTTGTTTTCTCGGTCGTTTCTAAACTGGACGTGACAACCTGTTGGCCACGGTCGACTTGCTCCGACACAAGCTTTGTTTTTTGTTCAATGCCTTTAAGGATATCAGCAATTTCAGCTGTCGATTTTTTTGAATCCTCCGCAAGCTTACGAACTTCACCAGCGACAACGGCAAAGCCTTTGCCAGCTTCACCTGCGCGTGCAGCCTCAATAGCAGCGTTTAAAGCAAGTAGATTTGTTTGTTCGGTAACATTGTTTATTTTTTGTAAAATCGTTGAAATTGATTCTGTCTGGTCATGTAGCTCCGACATAAGAAGGTTAGCAGCCGTTACTGTTTCATTCACATTCTCCATATCTGCAGCAAGTGATTGAATTAATTGGTTCCCCTCTTGAGCGCGCTTTTCAGAATGACTAGACAAAGCAAGCATGGATTTAGCGTTATCGTAAACAGATTCAACAATTTGACCGGATTGTAACATAGAATCGTTCATGTCTGTGACACTGCTTGCTTGCGCTTCAATGCCTCTTGTTATCTCTGTAAAAGCAGTTGTTAATTCACGCGAAATATTTGTTGTCTTTGTAATGTTTGTTTTAAACTGCTCACTAAAACTGTTAAGCACTTGAACAGATTCTTTTACGTTTTGAAGCATACTTTCAGCCTGTTTTTTACTAGCTTCTGAATCAAGCTGGGATGCGTGCATGTCCTGCATCATCTTAGAGCTTATGCGCGTTTGCGCAATTAACACGATTGCGATCACAATGAATAAAGCATTAAGTGAAATGAGAATATTCGTATCCGCTCCATAAAACATTTCCTCATTAAGAGTAAGGAAAAAATAGTTTGACAGCACGAGGCCCACTACACTTGCCGCTACTAATGATTTAAGGTTATGGTAAAGCATCATAATAGCTATTAAGAAATAGATTAATAAATAATTTGATAGCTTCGGTGAACTCATGGCCATTAAATAAAAAAGAACAGTGAGACCGATTAACACAAAGTATTGTACGTATGCTGTAAGCCACTTTTTATACGTGAATAACGTTGCAACAGCTACTACTACTATGCCTGTTATGACAAATGTCAGCAGCGCTTTTGTTTCAACACCACTAGTAAAAGTGCTAATAAGTCCAATAGCGAATGATGCCCAAAGGATTATTGTAACAAGTTTATTTCTATCATGAGTAAAGTCCAAAGAAATCCCTCCTATGTAACATGCAAAATGTAGTTTTTTTTACGTGAAAAAATTTCAAGAAGTTCGTCGTGTAACAAATATTGCAAATCTGCTATTATGTTAGTAAGTATAGTAAGGAGTGGGCATATCATGTTAAGTATTGTGTTAGCGATTTTTGTTCCGTGTTTGCTAGTTATCTTGTTTACTAGAGTGACATATAATCACTATGTTGGCTTAGCACTAACAGCTACGCTACTTTTAGTTTCTTTTATTAAAATACATACTTACACTTGGACGATCATGTGGATAGACATGGCTTCTATGACCGTTGGCTTTTTATATTCACGTAAACAGGTGTTAAAAGGCAAAAAGAAATAAAGACAAATCTTGTTGCTATTTAATTAATAGTGTTAAGTCCTGAGAACATCTTTACTTGATTTAAGAATGCTAGGGATCATATGTATTCTCACAGAGGTAGGTGTTTGGTTAGCTCAATTACTTCTATGTTACGCAGAAATGTAGAACTTTTACGCAGTACAGCCTCCGATTTTCGCAAAAACTTAGAGTCTTTACGCAGTACAGCCTCCGATTTACGCAGAACTATAGAACTTTTACGGAGTATAGCCTCCAATTAACGCAGAAATCTAGAGTTTTTACGCAGAAACATTTAACTGTAAGACTAACCTCATAAAAGCTAAGGACAAAATCCTTAAATCATATGATATAAATTTGTAAGCGTATCCATTTATACGGTCATTCACCCCCGGATAGAGCCTCCATTTATCTTACATTGAGTACTTCCATCAGCTAAAAACTATCATTCTTCAACATACAAATATTTTATCATGTTTTGTTGTCAAAAATGTCAAAATTTTAAAAAATACCGACTGAATTTGTTGTCTTCTGTCGAGAATAGAAGCTCGGAATAAAACACATATTATTATTTTTGTCAAGATTAGAATGTCAGTTCGCTTTTTTGTTTGTTTTTTGTATATTTGTGGTACAATGTGAGTACAAAATCTTCTCGAATGGAGGGAATTCGAGTGAAGGACCGGTTTGAATTAGTTTCGAAGTACAGTCCTCAAGGGGATCAGCCTAAAGCGATTGAAGCAATAGTGAACGGCTTGCATGCTGGCAAAAAGCATCAAACATTGTTAGGTGCGACAGGTACAGGTAAGACATTTACTATTTCAAATGTAATTAAAGAGGTAAACAGACCAACTCTGATTATTGCACATAATAAAACACTTGCTGGACAGTTGTATAGTGAATTTAAAGAGTTTTTTCCTAATAATGCGGTGGAGTACTTTGTAAGTTATTACGATTACTATCAGCCAGAGGCTTATGTACCATCGACGGATACATTTATTGAAAAAGATGCAAGTATTAATGATGAAATAGACAAGCTGCGTCACTCAGCGACGACTTCGTTGTTTGAACGTCGTGACGTGATTATTATTGCTAGTGTTTCCTGTATATATGGCTTAGGGTCACCGGAGGAATATAGTGATTTAGTCGCTTCATTACGCGTTGGGATGGAGGTTGAACGAAATCAACTACTGCGTAAGCTCGTTGATATTCAATACGAACGAAACGATATTAATTTCCACCGTGGGACGTTTCGTGTCCGTGGTGATGTCGTGGAAATATTCCCGGCCTCTCGTGACGAGCATTGTATTCGAATTGAATTTTTTGGTGATGAAATTGATCGTATTCGTGAAGTAGATGCGTTAACAGGAGAGATTTTAGGTGAACGAGAGCATGTAGCAATTTTCCCAGCGTCCCACTTCGTTACACGTGAAGAAAAAATGCAACAGGCTATTAAAAATATTGAAAAAGAGCTCGAAGAACGGTTAGCAGAGCTTCATGAGAACGGCAAGCTTCTTGAAGCGCAGCGCTTGGAACAGCGGACACGCTATGATCTTGAAATGATGCGAGAGATGGGCTTTTGTTCAGGGATTGAAAACTACTCTCGTCACCTAACATTGCGTCCACCAGGTTCTACACCGTATACATTACTAGACTTCTTCCCAGATGATTTTTTAATTGTAATAGATGAATCACACGTTACGCTACCACAGGTTCGTGGAATGTATAATGGTGACCAAGCGCGTAAGCAAGTATTAGTGGATCATGGTTTCCGCTTACCATCTGCGATGGATAACCGTCCACTGAAATTTAACGAGTTCGAAGAGCATATTAATCAAGTCGTCTACATATCTGCTACGCCTGGTCCATATGAGATTGAGCACTCACCAGAGATGATTGAACAAATTATTCGTCCAACTGGCTTGCTTGATCCAACGATTGACGTGCGCCCGATTGAAGGGCAAATAGATGATTTGGTGGGAGAAATTCATCAGCGTGTTGAGCGTAATGAGCGCGTGCTGGTGACGACATTAACGAAGAAGATGTCGGAGGATTTAACGGATTATTTGAAGGATATTGGTATGAAGGTATCCTATTTGCATTCAGAAATTAACACGTTAGAACGAATTGAGATTATTCGTGACTTACGTATCGGTAAGTACGATGTACTAATAGGCATTAACTTACTCCGCGAAGGACTGGATATCCCAGAGGTGTCGCTCGTGGCGATTTTAGATGCCGATAAAGAAGGATTTTTACGTGCAGAGCGATCACTCATTCAAACGATTGGACGTGCAGCTCGTAATGCAAATGGTCACGTTATTATGTATGCGGACAAGATTACTAAATCAATGAGAATTGCGTTAGATGAGACACAACGCCGCCGTACTATGCAAGAAGAGCATAACGAAAAGCATGGTATTACACCGCAAACTATTAAAAAGGATATTCGTGATGTCATTCGTGCCACACATGCTGCCGAAGATACCGAGGGCTATGGTGATAAGCCGAAAGCAGGGAAGCTTTCAAAAGCTGAGCGAGAAAAAGTACTCGCAGAGCTTGAACGCGAAATGAAGGATGCTGCTAAAGCGCTTGACTTTGAGAAGGCGGCAGAGCTTCGTGATGTAATATTCGAATTAAAATCTCAAGGGTAAGACAACCGATTGGAAGGATGACTAAGCAATGCCGATGGATAAATTGGTCATAAAAGGTGCGCGCGCACACAATTTGAAAAATATTGATGTTACAATCCCACGCGATCAGCTTGTTGTATTGACAGGTCTTTCAGGGTCAGGTAAGTCGTCCTTAGCGTTTGATACGATTTATGCGGAAGGACAGCGACGCTATGTCGAGTCTCTGTCTGCGTATGCACGTCAGTTTTTAGGGCAAATGGACAAGCCGGATGTTGATGCAATTGATGGCTTGTCTCCCGCCATTTCGATAGACCAAAAAACAACGAGTCGAAATCCTCGTTCGACTGTTGGGACGGTAACAGAAATATATGATTATTTACGTTTATTGTTTGCAAGAATAGGACGGCCGACATGTCCGATACATAACATCGAAATAACTTCACAAACGATTGAGCAAATGGTAGATCGTATTGTTATGTATCCTGAGCGAACAAAAATACAAGTGCTAGCTCCTCTCGTACAAGGACGTAAAGGGACACATGTGAAAGTATTTGAAGATATAAAGAAGCAAGGCTATGTACGTGTTAGAGTCAATGGCGAGATGCTTGAGCTGTCCGATGATATTGAATTAGAAAAAAATAAAAAGCACAGTATCGAAGTAGTTGTGGACCGTATTGTTATAAAAGAAGGGGTAGCGGCTCGCCTGAGTGATTCGTTAGAAACAGCGCTGAAGCTAGGAGAAGGCCGTGTGCTTATCGATGTGATGGGTGAAGAAGAGCTTTTGTTTAGCGAGCTTCATGCATGTCCACATTGTGGCTTCTCAATTGGTGAGCTTGAACCGCGGATGTTCTCTTTTAATAGTCCGTTCGGAGCATGTCCTGATTGCGATGGTTTAGGCTCGAAGCTTGAGGTCGATATCGACTTAGTTATACCGAATAAAGAGCTTTCTTTACATGGTCATGCGATTGCACCGTGGGAACCAACGAGTTCACAGTATTATCCGCAGCTATTGCAAGCGGTATGTAATCATTATGGCATTGATATGGATGTACCTATCTCAGAGCTTCCGCAGCACCTGTTAGATAAGGTTTTATATGGCAGCAATGGCGAAGAAATTTATTTCCGTTATGAAAATGATTTCGGTCAAGTGCGCGAGAATTATATTACCTTTGAAGGTGTGTTATCAAATGTAAATCGTCGTTATCACGAAACAAGCTCTGATTATATTCGTGAGCAAATGGAAAAATACATGGCGCAGCATGATTGTCATACGTGTAAAGGCAATCGTTTAAAGCGAGAGTCACTTGCTGTGTTAATCCAGGAGCACCATATTGGACACGTAACGCAATTTTCTATTACAGAAGCATCTGAGTTTTTTCAATCTCTAAAGCTATCTGAAAAAGATGCTAAAATTGCTTACATGATTTTACGAGAAATTCAAGAACGACTGAGCTTTTTAATTAATGTCGGGCTTGATTATTTGACGTTAAATCGTGCAGCGGGCACACTTTCCGGTGGTGAGGCACAACGAATTCGGTTGGCCACTCAAATCGGGTCAAGGCTAACTGGTGTTTTATATATTTTAGATGAGCCGTCGATTGGATTGCATCAGCGCGACAATGACCGTCTCATTCAGACACTGCAAAATATGCGTGACATTGGTAATACGCTTATTGTTGTAGAGCATGATGAAGATACGATGCTTGCCGCTGATCATTTGATTGATATCGGCCCTGGTGCTGGTGTACATGGTGGCGAAATTGTCTCACAAGGAACACCGAAGGATGTTATGAATGATCCTAACTCGTTAACCGGTCAGTATTTATCAGGTAAAAGGTTTATTCCGTTACCCGATGAGCGCCGTAAACCAGATGAACGTTTTATTGAAATTGTCGGAGCTAAAGAAAACAATCTAAAGAGCGTGAAGGTGAAGTTTCCGCTAGGTATGTTTGTCGCGGTTACAGGTGTGTCAGGCTCTGGGAAAAGTACGCTAATCAATGAAATACTGCATAAGTCGTTAGCGATGAAGCTGCACAAGGCGAAAAGCAAGCCGGGTGCTCATAAAAGTATTAAGGGCGTAGAGCATTTAGATAAAGTTATTGATATTGATCAGTCACCAATTGGGAGAACACCACGATCAAACCCTGCTACATACACAGGTGTGTTTGATGATATTCGTGATGTGTATGCGACTACGAATGAAGCGAAGGTTCGTGGATATAAAAAAGGTCGCTTTAGCTTTAATGTTAAAGGTGGTCGCTGTGAAGCGTGTCGTGGTGACGGTATTATCAAAATTGAAATGCATTTCTTACCGGATGTATATGTACCGTGTGAGGTGTGTCATGGAAAACGCTACAACCGTGAAACACTTGAAGTGAAATACAAGGATAAAAACATTTCTGATATTTTAAATATGACGGTGGAGGACGCTGTGTCATTTTTCGAAAATATCCCGAAAATTCGCCGAAAGCTAGAAACATTGTACGATGTAGGCCTTGGCTATATTACACTCGGTCAGCCAGCTACTACTTTGTCAGGGGGAGAGGCTCAGCGTGTGAAGCTTGCGTCCGAGCTTCATCGTCGCTCAACTGGCCGTTCCTTGTACATTCTAGATGAACCAACAACTGGGTTACATGTTGATGATATTTCGCGATTGCTCATCGTGCTTCAAAGATTAGTTGAAAATGGAGATACCGTTTTAGTTATTGAACACAACTTAGATGTTATAAAAGCAGCCGACTATATTGTTGATCTTGGGCCAGAGGGGGGCGACAAGGGAGGCACGATTGTTGCAACAGGTACTCCTGAGGAAGTAGTACAAGTGAGAGAGTCGTACACAGGTAAATATTTAAAGCCGATACTAGAACGAGACCGCGAGCGAATGAAGGCTTTAATCCGTGAAAAAGAAGCTCTAACAAAATAGTATGTTGATATGGAATCTACTGACCTAACACGTTTATGTGCGTGTTAGGTTTTTTTGTTTTTATGTGAAGAAGTTTATGGAGTTTATCAAGCTTATCAAGAAATTGGTATTATTCAAGAAAATTAGAGTGTTATTCAAGAAGTTGATGCGGTTATTCAAGAAAATTTTGTAGTTTTTCAAGAAAAAGGTGTTACTTATCAAGAAAAATGGTGTTATTCAAGAAAATTGGAGTGTTATTCAAGAAGTTGATGCGGTTATTCAAGAAAATTGTGTAGTTTTTCAAGAAAAAGGTGGTACTTATCAAGAAAAAGGTGTGATTCAAGAAAATTGGAGTGTTATTCAAGAAGTTGATGCGGTTATTCAAGAAAATTTTGTAGTTTTTCAAGAAAAAGGCGGTACTTATCAAGAAAAATGCTGTTATTCAAGAAAATAGGAGTGTTATTCAAGAAGTTGATGCGGTTATTCAAGAAAATTGTGTAGTTTTTCAAGAAAAAGGTGTTACTACTCAAGAAAAAAGGTGTTATTCAAGAAGTTGAAGTGGTTATTCAAGAAAATGGTGTAGTTTTTCAAGAAAAAGGCGGTACTTATCAAGAAAAAAGGTATTATTCAAGAAAATTAGAGTGTTATTCAAGAAGTTGATGTGGTTATTCAAGAAAAATATGTAGTTATTCAAGAAGTTGATGTGGTTATTCAAGAAAATGATGAGCTTAATCAAGAAAGCCGCGCATGTATCAAGAAGAATATATGGTATATCGTTGAAGTATCCGCATTTAACAAGAAAAATACGGTTTATCAAGAATCCTAGAACATGTATCAAGACATTGTTAATTCAAGTACTTTGACTGCAGGATATTTCACTAACCAGTACATATTTATAATAAGACAGGAAAATGCTACTAGTATGACAACATTCGACAAAGGGTGAAGGGTAGTGGATTCTGCAATAAAATTAACGGCAACAGAAATTACAGGATTGTGGGGCACATATTTAGAAGCTTCGATGTCTTTCAATATGAAAAAGTATTTTTTACAAACTGTAACGTGTAAAAAAACAAAACAATTGCTTCAAGAGGATATGAAGCACATAGAAAGTTTTGTTTTTCCAGAAATAACCCGAATTTTTCATCAGGACAAAGTAGCGCTACCGCATGGATTTGGTGATGAAGATGTAAATGAACAAGCACCTCCGCTGTTATCAGAACAATTTATACAAGAGTTTATGTTATATAGGTCAAGGCTTGGTATGACAAACGCTACCTCATTTTTAACAAATGTGACACGTACCGATATTCGGGATTTTTTTAAAAAAAGCTTTGATCACTGTTTTGATCAATATAATCAATTAACAGATTTGCTGTTGGAAAAGGGGATATATATACGTGCGCCATTTATTGAGACGCAAGCCCAGGCAGAGATGATATCAAAAAACGATTATTTAGGCGGTGTCCTTCCATTTACGGATAAACGTCCGCTAAATGCACCAGAAATACAGGGGTTATTTATGCATACTCAAACGAATATGATCGGTATTCGCCTTTTAACTGCGTTTCAGCAAGTAGCCCAAGATAAAGCAGTGCAAGACTATTTTAAAAATGGTGTAAAATTAGCGAAAGAGATTGTTGGATTCACAACAGACACTCTATCAGCTTCGGATACACCTGCACCGATGACGTGGGATGGTAGTATTACAAGCTCAACGGTCGCTCCTTTCTCAGATAGATTGATGATGTATGTAACGAATTCAATTTCTGCGGTTGGTATCGGAGCTATGGGCTTATCTATACCTACAGCGATGCGTGCTGATATTCAGTCAAAGTATATGACATTAATGAAGGATATATCACAATACGCTAAACAAGGAATAGAAATTATGATAGATTACCGTTGGTTTGAAAAACCGCCTACAACACCTGATAGGCAAAAATTAAAGAATTGACAGCTGGCAAATAGCTGTCAATTTTTTTTGAAACTTTTATATGTACAAAATCGTAGAAAAGACATACGGAAATTATTCGAGGTGGTTTTTTATATGCGTACAAATCAAATTATTGCATCACTTTGTTACTTTAGTATTTTTTTTGCGACTTTTTTATTCCCATTAGCTGTATATTTTATAGTAGATGACCGAGAGGTGAGAGGTCATGCTAAAATAGCGATGTTGACACATTTAATTCCGTTTTTCTTAGTGCCAATTGTTGTTATTTCGCTTATTGCTAATCCATCAATGGGAGTGGCATTTATTGCTGTAATTATGTTAATGCTTGCATCTTTTGCGACACTTATATGGAATATTGTGAAAGGTATTAAAGTTTTAAAAGCATAACTAATTAAAAAGGAGAAATGAAAACATGGGATCTGAAAAGAAACGTATTTTAAAGCTCGTTGAGGAAGGAAAGCTGTCAGCAGAGGAAGCAATTACATTATTAGAGGCATTAGATTCGAACAATGATCATAAAAAATCGGATGAATTTACTTTTAACAACTACAAGTATGCCTCACTAAAGGATAAGGTGTTTGACTTTCTAGACACAGCGATTCAAAAAGTAAAGGAAATTGATGTTGATTTCAACTTTGCATCTACAACAAGTGTTGACCATGTTTTTCAACAAGATTTAACAGAGCCATTAACGCAAATGCAGATTGAGCTTGCGAACGGTTCAGTTCAACTAAAGCCATGGGCTGAATCAGGTGTTCGTATCGAATGTAATGCAAAAGTTTTTGGAACGGATTCACATGATGAAGCGAATCGCTTGTTAATGCAAGATACAGCTTTTACTGTTGACTCAGGCATGTTAAAGTTTACAGCCCTTCGTAAAACTATGCGTCTCGATACGGTTGTGTATATCCCTGAAAATGAATACGAGCATGTAAAAGTGAAAGTGTTTAATGGTACAATTAATGGGGAAAGAATGAAAGTAAAAGAATACAAGATGAAAACAGCGAATGGAGCGATTACGCTACTTGATTCAGAGGCAGATAGACTTTCATTAGAAACTGGTAATGGCCAAGTGAAAGTGAAGGACAGTAAAGTTAGAGACTGTGAGGTTGAAACGGTTAACGGTGCTATAAGTGTGACAGGTAACTATGAAAAAGTAGATTTACAAACGTTCAATGGTCACATCACGTTTGAGCCTGCTGATGAGTCTTGCAAAAATGTTGTTTTGAAAACAACAACAGGTAGCATTGACTACCGAGTTGCTGCAGATGTAGCTATTCAAGGGGAACTTCGTTCAAGTCTTGGTAGTTTTACATGTAACATCCCTGGACTTGACGTTGTTGAAGAAAAGAATGATGTTATGCAAAAGTCTATGCGCTTCCGTGTAAACAAGGATGTTGAAAATCCTATGTATTTTTACGCAGAAACAAAAACAGGCTCTATTACGTTAAAAAAACTAAGTTAATATGAAGTAGACATTTAAAGGAGGTAAAATGTATGAAAAAATTATATCGTTCTTCAATGGATAAGAAGTTAGCAGGTGTTCTTGGTGGATTAGCTGAGTATATGGGAGTAGATGCTTCTCTAGTACGTGTAGGATTTATATTATTGGCACTTGTAACAGCAGTATTTCCAATGGTGTTAGCATATGTTATATGGGCGATGATTGTACCAACTGAAGAAGAAGCAATGAGAAAATGAAATGGGTAGTGCGGCTTCTTGTTAATGGAGTCATCTTACTTATTGTTGCAAGTGTGCTAGACAATTTTCATCTAGATGGATTTATAACTGCTGTTATCGCTGCGATACTTTTATCGGTGTTAAATGCGATCGTAAAACCAATTCTAGTTGTCTTGACGTTGCCGGTCACTATTTTGTCACTCGGGCTGTTTTTGTTTGTCATTAATGCAGCCACATTGATGATAGCACAAGCAGTAATCGGTGATTCATTCGTGATAAATGGTTTTGGAACAGCTATCATTGCTTCTATTATCATATCTCTATTAAATTTGGTGGTACAACCGTTTGTAGATAAGAAAAAGAAATAGTGAAAATAGAGCTTGGAGTTTCCAAGCTCTATTTGCTGTCGAAATCTTTTACAAGACGATATACGCCTATACAGAAAAATGTAAGGCCAATTAGTAGAAAAGTTAATCCTATCGTAATCTGTGAAAGAATATACCAATCTGTCAACTTTAGGAATTCATCTGTATTCATACTGCCGCCAGCTTTTATCATCAAATACTCGTTTGCTAGCTTTTTCCCTTTGCCAACACTAGTAGACAATGTAAAATATCCAAAGATAGTTAAGATTAATGTAAACAAAACAAATGAATATTGAACTATTTTTTTAATTGCTCTCACCTCAGCTTTTTTATTGGTATATAGCTTTTCATCGCTGAACCTTCTCATCGCTTTACATCTTCTAGTCTTGTGCATCTTACCTCTTATTTTAACATACATATATCCAGTTTTTGGTTTTTGATAATTGACTAGATCTGACTGACATAGAAAAAATGTCGACTACGATTTGACGCCTACACGCGGGTAATATCGCTCGGTTTTCCGTGATGGGCTTCTTCATTAATTCTGCATAAGCATAGTGTAGTATGGATAACCGTAGAAATTGTAAGGGATTATCGGATAGACTAACTAAAGCATTAGCGGGGATTTATAGAGCTTTCTACAAATTTTTTCAATGTTCTACTTCACTATTTTCCCTTCTACTGAAAAAAATGCTAAAATGGGAACAGGTTTGCTACATTCAAGGAGGTCTTCTGAGTGACAAAGGTACGTACGAAAGATTTAATAGAAAAATTTGGTCTTGAGCTCATTGCTGGAGAGGAAGGTATTAATCGCCCGATTACGATGAGTGACATTTCCCGTCCAGGGCTAGAGATTGCAGGTTATTTTGCATATTATCCTGCTGATAGAGTACAGCTACTTGGCAAGACGGAGATTACGTTTTTGGAAACGTTATCGCCAACAGAAAAGCAATATCGTATGGAGAAACTCTGTACAGATATTACACCTGGTATCATCATTTCTCGTGAAATGGAAGTACCACAAGAGTTAATTGAAGCAGCAGAGCGTGAGTCTGTTCCTTTAATGCGCTCTCCGATGAAAACGACAAGGTTATCGAGTCGTATCACGAACTTTTTGGAAAGTAAATTAGCGCCAACAACCGCTGTACACGGTGTACTTATTGATGTGTATGGGATTGGTGTGTTAATTACGGGGAAAAGTGGCGTTGGTAAAAGTGAGACAGCTCTTGAGCTAGTAAAACGTGGACACCGTTTAGTAGCGGATGATTGCGTTGAAATTCGCCAAGAAGATCAGGATACACTAATTGGAAATGCACCAGGTCTCATTGAGCACTTACTTGAAATCCGTGGTCTTGGCATTATCAATGTCATGACGTTGTTTGGGGCAGGTGCTGTTCGCTCATATAAGCGTATCTCACTTGTCATGAATTTAGAGCTGTGGGATCAAACAAAGCAATATGACCGTTTAGGTCTCGATGAAGATAAAATGAAAATTATTGACACAGATATTACGAAGCTGACTATTCCTGTTCGACCGGGACGAAATTTAGCTGTCATTATTGAAGTAGCAGCTATGAACTTCCGCTTGAAACGTATGGGCGTTAACGCAGCTGAACAATTTACGAGTCGGTTAACAGATGTTATTGACGATGTTGACCATCATGAAGATTAATAAAAGGAATAGAAAAAATGAGAACTCATACATATGAGAAGGTTGAGGAGTTTTTACCGGATGTTGAAGAGTTTTTGCTCAAGCACGAAGCGAGTAATAATTTACCTTTAGGTATTTTATATAGAATTCGTGACAAAGGTGGCCAGCCTTATATGGCAGCGGTTTATGGGGATGACGATTATGTCAAGTTAGTGATGCTACAAACTCCACCACATTTTCTTATTATATGTGGTGATGGTGAAGTAACAAGCTCACTCGTGACGACTGTCCATGAAGCTATTCTTAAGCAGCAGGCACCTGGTGTAATTGGGGAACGCAAGCTGGTCGAGCAGGTAGTACAGGCTTGGCCGAGAGAGTCGTCCATTGTAATGAAGCAACGTATTTATACTTGTAGCAAAGTGCATGACATACAGTATAGTGAAGGTTCTTTACAAGAAGCTACAAACGCAGATATAGAGACCGTTGCGCAGTATCTCGTAGAGTTTTCACAAGAAACACCAGAAGCAACGTTGACACATGCACAGGCTACCGAGCGGGCACAACAATTTGTTGAAAATAAATCTGCGTACTTATGGAAGGTGAAGGGTTCACCTGTGACACTTGTATGCAGTGCTCGTAAAACTAAGAGTGGTATCGTTGTGAATGCTGTTTATACACCACTTGAGCATAGGAAAAAGGGATATGCTACTTCTGCAGTAGCAACGTTGACAAATCAGCTTTTACAAAAGAATCGATTTTGTGCACTGTACACAGACTTAGCCAATCCCACCTCAAATCATATTTATCAAACAGTTGGTTATAAGCCTGTTAGTGATTCATTAATGGTGCGTCTTGAAAGAGAGGAGTGATTCTAAATGGAACAAAGTATCCAACCGTTAGATCCGGTATTTTTAAAAATAGGTCCACTAGTGATACATTGGTATGGAGTTATTATTGGTGTAGGGTTATTGTTAGCACTACTTGTTGTAACCCGAGAAGCACAACGTCGAGGTCTAGATAAAGAAGTGTTTGTCGATCTTGTCCTGTTTGCTGCTCCAATTGCGATAATTTGTGCACGAATATATTATGTTATTTTTGAGTGGGATTATTATTCAAAAAACATAGGACAAATTTTTCAAATATGGAATGGTGGTATTGCCATTCATGGTGCTTTAATAGGTTCTGTCATAACAGCTATCGTATTTGCGAAAGTTCGGAAGCTGTCGTTTTGGAAATTAGCAGATATCGCGGCGCCATCGTTATTAATTGGACAAGGTATAGGGCGTTGGGGTAATTTTATGAATCAAGAGGCTCATGGTGGTCCGATTGATGTTACGCAAATTGACGCTTTTTATAACGTTTTACCAGACTTTATTATGGATCAAATGTTTATAAATGGGGTGTACTACCATCCTACTTTTTTATATGAATCTATATGGAACTTACTTGGTGTGGCGCTATTAATTGGCTTACGTCGAGTCAATTTAGCAAGAGGGGAAATGTTCTTAACATACGTTATATGGTACTCATTCGGTAGATACTTTATAGAAGGTATGCGTACAGATAGCCTTATGCTTACGGAATCGTTGCGGATAGCGCAAGTTATATCAATTGTACTCATAGTTGGCGCCATTGTATTAATCGTCGTGCGTCGCATGAGAGGATCAGGTTCAACGCGATATTTAGATCAAAATGTATAGGAGAGAAGATCTTTGATTGGTACGTTAAAAAGGGGATTGCTAGCAGGTTGGCATACAACATGGGCGTTAGGAAAAGTCATTTTTCCGATTACGTTAGTTGTAACGATTTTAAAGCACTCGCCAGTGCTAGACTGGGTGATTCGTTGGATTGAGCCACTTATGCATGTGTTAGGCTTGTCGGGAAATGCGGCCATTCCGCTCGTGCTAGGTAACTTTTTAAATTTATACGCTGCTATTGGTGCAATCTTAACTTTTGATTTTACAGTCAAAGAAGTGTTTATTCTTGCAGTGATGCTATCGTTCTCACATAACTTATTAATTGAATCCACAGTTGCTTCACGCGTAGGAGTAAAGATTTGGATTGTTGTAACGGTCCGACTTGGCTTAGCCGTTGTATCTGCCTTTTTTATTAATTTGTTTTGGCAAGGCGGTAGTGAGTTAGCGAAATACGGGTTTATATCCATGAATGAGGAAGCCGTGACAGGTGTGGGTGGTATCTTTCTGGACGGTCTTGAAAAAGCAGCAATAGGAGTAGGGCAACTTGCCCTCATCGTATTTCCGCTTATGATATTTATTCAGATTTTAAAAGATATTAAATGGCTTGATGTATTTTCAAATTGGATGGCGCCTGTGACGCGAATGCTTGGTATGGAAAAAAACACATCCACGACGCTAGCAGCGGGATTGTTATTTGGACTAGCATACGGAGCTGGTGTGATGATTCAAGCGGCTAAAGAAGACAATGTGAGTAAAAAAGATTTAACACTTGCGTTTATTTTTCTAGTAGCTTGCCATGCTGTTGTGGAGGATACACTTATCTTCATCCCGCTAGGTATACCTGTGTTACCATTGTTATTCATTCGCTTAATAGTCGCTATTTTACTAACCATGCTAATTGCAGCGATTTGGAATCGCTATGAGTTAAAGTTAAGAAAGGAAGCAACTAATGACGTATAACACCATTTTATTTGATTTAGATGGCACATTAATTAATACAAACGAACTGATTATTCAATCATTTGAGCATACGCTAAAGACGTATGGCTTTCACGACCATTCTCGTGAAGATATTTTACAGTTTATCGGACCGACGTTAGCACAAACGTTTGGTAAGATGAATAAAGAGCAAGCAGAAGAGATGATCGATACGTATCGTACGTTTAATATTTCAAAGCATGACGAGCTAGTGGAGCAATACGAAGGTGTCTTCGAAACGGTACAAGCTCTCCATGAAAAAGGCTATAAGCTTGGAATTGTAACTTCTAAGCAGCGCACAACGGTAGAGATGGGCTTAAAGCTAACAAAGCTGGACCAATTTTTTGATGTCGTTGTGACAGCGGATGATGTGGTTGAGCCAAAACCTGCAGCAGAGCCAATTGAAAAAGCGTTAGTGGCTCTTGAGGCAAAGGCTAGTGAGGCTATTATGGTCGGAGATAACCATCATGATGTTGTGTCTGGTCAAAATGCAGGTGTGGCGACTGTTGCCGTGTCTTGGACGTTAAAGGGTGCGGAGTATTTAAAGCAATATAATCCTGACTATTTAATTGATCATATGAGTGAGCTTTTGAAAATTGTAGAGTAGGTGAGAGTTTATGAGGCGAACGACACGCTATCCTGTCACAACTGCCAATTCGTTATGGCAGATTTATAAAACCGTCCCTTTTTGGAAGGTTGTTAAAAACTTCGTTGTGATACAGTTGGCGCGCTATACACCGTTTTTAGCGGTAAAAAATTGGCTATATCGAACATTTTTACGCATGAAGGTTGGAGACGAAACGTCTTTCGCACTAATGGTCATGCTCGACATCATGTTCCCCGAAAAAATTTCAGTGGGTCGCAATTGTGTAATAGGGTACAATACGACGATATTAGCTCATGAATATCTTATTAAAGAGTATCGCCTTGGTGACGTTGTGATAGGTAACGAAGTGTTAATTGGCGCAAACTCTACTATTCTACCTGGAGTTATCATTGGAGACGGCGCAATCATTTCAGCTGGTACACTTGTTCATAAAGATGTTCCAGCTGGTGCATTTGTAGGCGGCAACCCGATGCAAATCATTTACACAAAAGAAGAAAATGAACAACGACAAGACCCACAGCTTTAAGAGAAGGCTGTGGTTTTTTTGTCTAGTAATCCGTTGAGTTTGTAGTACTGGCCGCGAATTGCGAAAGGAACCTGGGGGAGTTATCAGATCGCTCGTGCGTGCCGTACCGAAAAGTGTCGGCGGCATCTTGATGATGTAATCTCGAGGTGAGGTCGTCCGGTATGACCGCGCGAAAAAAGGTATTATCGCGCGAAAAAGAGGTATGATCGCGCAATATGAGGTCGTTCGTGCACAACTTCCGGTGTCCCACACGCAGTTTTGCGGGGAAAACGTGCGACTTTGCGGGTTAAACGCGCAACTTTGGTAGGTAAACGCGCAACTTTGGTAGGTAAACGCGCAACTTTGGTAGGTAAACGCGCAACTTTGGTAGGTAAACGCGCAACTTTGGTAGGTAAACGCGCAACTTTGGTAGGTAAACGCGCAACTTTGGTGGGTAAACGCGCAACTTTGGTAGGTAAACGCGCAACTTTGGTAGGTAAACGCGCAACTTTGCGGGATAAACGCGCAACTTTTCGAGTAAACGTGCAACTTTGCGGTTAAACGCGCAACTTTGCGGGTTAAACGCGCAACTTTGGTAGGTAAACGCGCAACTTTGGTGGGTAAACACGCAACTTTGGTAGGTAAACGTGCAACTTTTCGGGAAAACGTGCAACTTAGGGTGGTATACGTGTAATTTCAGGTCGCCCGCGCGAGCGCAACTTCCTACAGGTAACGTGTACCAATGTCCTTATCCACATTTTTCTAAATATAACTAGTCACACCCTAAAGAAAACTTACAAAAACAAGAAAGAATGGTTGACGAAGTACAGTGAAAAAGGTACACTTTTTAATAACTTCACTTTATTAGCATATTAGCGAACTAAAGTATTTTAAAAAGGACGTGTTAATGTGTCAAAGCCATTTATGTTTGAGAAACCGTTAGGTATGCGGGATACATTACCGCATTTATATGAAGCAAAACAACAAGTTCGGACTAAGGTAGTACAGGAGATGGAGGGCTGGGGGTACCAGCTGTTGGAGACACCAACTCTTGAGTATTATGAAACGATTGGAGCTGCATCAGCAATTTTAGATCAGCAGCTGTTTAAGCTACTCGATCAACAAGGTCATACATTGGTGTTGCGACCGGACATGACGGCACCGATTGCACGTGTTGCGGCGTCACGATTATATAAGGATGGAAATCCGTTGCGTTTAGCATATTCTGCGAGTGTGTTTCGTGCCCAACAACGTGAAGGTGGCCGTCCAGCGGAATTTGAGCAGCTCGGAGTGGAGTGTGTAGGAGATGCATCAATAAGTGCGGATGCTGAAGTTATCGCATTAATGGTCTCTATTTTAAAAAGAGCTGGGTTATCTAACTTTAAAGTTGCTATTGGTCATATTGGGTTTGTGAATCAATTGTTCTTAGAGATTGTTGGGAATGAAGAAAGAGCGAATCAATTACGCCGCTTTTTATATGAGAAAAATTACGTTGGATACCGTGAGCATGTGAAGGAGCTTCCGCTTTCATCAATCGATAAACAGCGTTTGCTAACTCTATTACAGCTACGTGGGGATGAAGATGTAATCGAAGCTGCTCGCTCTATCGTGGATAATGGAGAAGGAAAAAAGGCAGTAGAGGCTGTGGCAAACTTATGGAAGCAGCTTGAAGCCTTTGATGTGAGTCAATATGTAAAAATAGATTTCAACTTAGTCAGTCATATGAGCTACTATACAGGGATTTTGTTTGAAGTGTACGGAGAAAATGTTGGTCTTGTTCTCGGCAATGGTGGTCGCTACGATGACCTTCTTGAAAAATTTAAACGCCCTGCGCCTGCTACTGGATTTGCAATCTATTTTAATAGATTATTAGAAGCGCTCGGTGACCAAGTTTCTATTAGTGACCGTGAATGTGTTATTTACAGTAACGAACAGCGAGTTGAGGCGATTAAATTCGCAAGCGAATTACGCGAACGCGGCTCTAGGGTTGTTTTACAAAACATCACCGGAGTCGAGGATGTGGATGCTTTTGTAAAACAATTTGGTAATGTCACGTACTTTATTGGAGGTGGGAGATGATGGACATGTTAACGATTGCGATGCCGAAAGGACGTATTTTCATTGAGGCGGCCGAATTACTTCGTAAGGCTGGATATCAGCTTCCACCAGAGTTTGATGATTCAAGAAAGCTAATTTTAGACGTACCAGAAGAAGGGATTCGGTTTATATTAGCAAAGCCAATGGATGTCGTCACGTACGTGGAGCACGGTGTAGCTGACCTAGGTATTGCTGGCAAAGACGTGATGCTTGAGGAAGAGCGTGATGTATATGAAGTACTTGACTTGAAAATTAGTGCTTGTTATTTAGCGGTTGCTGGTTTGCCGGGGGCAAAATTTCAAGAGGTTGCACCAAAAGTAGCTACAAAGTATCCAAACGTAGCATCTAGCTATTTCCGACAGCAAGGGGAACAGGTTGAAATTATTAAGCTGAATGGCTCGATTGAGCTAGCCCCTATGATTGGACTAGCGGATCGAATTGTTGATATCGTGTCAACGGGACAGACATTACGCGAAAATGGCTTAGTCGAGTATGAAAGAATCGTAGACATCACATCACGTTTAATAGTGAATCCAGTAAGCTACCGCATGAAGGATGTACAAATAGATGAAATGGTGGAGCGGCTATCGACTATTATTGAGAAAGGACGATAACAATGAAAATCGAGCGTATATCTAATTCTATTTCTTTAAAACGTTCTATTGATAATGGGACGGAGGAGCAACGTCGTGCTGTTATTGATATTATACATGATGTTCGTGTGCGCGGAGACGAAGCGCTATATGCTTTTACTGAAAAATTTGACCGTGTATCGCTTGATAGCTTGCGAGTGACAGGTGAGGAGATTGAGGAAGCGTATGGTGAATTAAACGAGGACATGATTGCAACAATGATGGAAGCAGCGGACAACATTCGTGACTATCATAGTCGGCAGCTTCAGCAATCATGGATTACGACAAAAGAGGACGGAACGATTCTTGGACAAAAGGTGACAGCAATAGATGCGGTCGGCTTGTATGTGCCAGGGGGAACAGCAGCGTATCCTTCTTCTGTGCTGATGAACGTAATCCCCGCACAAGTGGCAGGAGTGGAGCGCATTGTTATTGTGTCTCCTCCCGGGAAAAATGGTCGTGTATCTGCAGGTGTGTTAGTTGCAGCCAATGAGCTAGGTGTGAAGGAGATTTATAAGGTAGGTGGTGCGCAGGCGGTAGCTGCCCTTGCGTACGGAACAGAAACAATTACCCCTGTTGATAAAATTTTTGGTCCAGGTAACATTTATGTGGCGCTCGCTAAGCGCGAAGTGTTTGGACATGTCGCTATTGACATGATAGCGGGGCCTAGTGAAATAACGGTGTTAGCTGATGATACAGCGCTAGCAAATGAGGTAGCCGCTGACTTATTATCACAGGCTGAGCATGATCCGCTTGCATGTAGCGTCCTAGTCACTCCATCGATGAAGTTAGCGGAGGCTGTGGTGCGTGAATTAGAATTGCAGCTAGAAACGCTCCCACGACGCGATATAGCTAGTGCGTCTATCCGAGACTTTGGGGCAATTTATGTGACAGATACACTTGATGAAGCAATCGCAGCTGTGAACGAGCTAGCACCAGAGCATTTAGAAATCATGACTCGTGAGCCGATGTCGCTGTTAGGGGAAATTAGACATGCAGGCGCGATATTTTTAGGGCGATACAGCTCAGAGCCAGTTGGCGATTATTTCGCTGGAACAAATCACATTTTACCAACGAATGGGACAGCACGCTTTGCCGGTCCGTTAAGTGTGGATGACTTTATGAAAAAGTCGAGCATTATCTCATACAGTCGCACTGCGATGGAACGCAATGCCCGAAAAATTGCTGCATTTGCAAGGTTAGAAGGGCTAGAAGCTCATGCCCGTGCGGTAGAGGCTAGGGTGAAGAAGTAAGTGGAGATCCTACCTTCACACTCACTAAATAGTGAGCCAGACATATGAGGTTATACGCATAAATACATATAATAGGCGCATAAACAACGAAATTTGACGCATAAACACCTGGATTTGGCGCATAAACCGCGAAAACTGGCGCATAAACCGCGAAAACTAACGCACAGACAACGACAACAGGCGCAAAAAGACCAGAAATTTACGCTTACCTATTACAAGGTGTGTCTATCAATCCTACCGCACAACAAAATTATAGCAGGTATAAAGCATAACCGCCGATATGTCGCTACTGACTTCATCGAGTGCTACAAAATATTTATTTTTCACATAAAAGGAGTGCTACCAATGCGTGAAGCTACTATAAATCGTAAAACGAATGAAACAGATATAAAGCTGACCTTCAACGTTGATGGGGAAGGAACGTCGAATATTCAAACGAATGTGCCATTTATGTCGCACATGCTCGATCTTTTTACAAAGCACGGTAAGTTTGACATGACGATTGATGCGAAGGGTGACATTGAGATTGACGATCACCATACGACGGAGGATATCGGCATTTGCCTTGGTCAGGCGCTCAAGCAGGCTCTCGGAGATAAAAAAGGAATTAAGCGCTACGGAACAGCGTTTGTACCAATGGATGATGCGCTGGCGCAGGCTGTGATTGATATAAGCAATCGACCGGCGTTTGTGTTAAAAGGAGAGTGGCCGCATGCGAAGGTGGGCACATTTGATACGGAGCTTGTGCATGAGTTCCTTTGGAAGCTTGCGCTTGAAGCGCGCATTAATCTACATGTCATTGTTCATTATGGACATAATACGCATCATATTATTGAAGCGATTTTCAAAGCGGTGGCGCGTGCGCTTGATGAAGCAACGCTTATCGACCCGCGTGTTAAAGGGGTACCTTCTACAAAGGGGATGTTGTAATGATCGGTATTATTGATTACGGAATGGGGAATTTGTACAGCGTAAGCAAGGCGCTTGAGCGTATGAATTATGAATATGTGCTCTCAGATGATCCTGTTGTGCTACGAAAAACAAAAGGACTTATTTTGCCGGGGGTAGGATCATTCAAGGATGCGATGCACATCCTTAATGAAACCGGCCTCTCAACTTTTATAAAAGAAGAAGTGCAGCAAGGGAAACCGCTATTAGGCATTTGTCTTGGTATGCAGCTTCTTTTCGAAGAATCAGATGAGAACGGTCTTACAAAAGGATTTGGATTTCTCCCAGGGCGTGTCGAGCGTTTTCCTGAAGGGAATTATAAAGTCCCGCACATGGGCTGGAACAAGCTACAGTTTCGTAACAACTCTCAGCTGCTAGACCGAGTTGAAGAAGGACATGTATACTTCGTGCACTCTTATTATGTAAAAACAAATGATAGCGACGTTGTACTTGCAGATGCGTCGTATGAAGTTGATGTACCAGCAGTCGTTGGACGCAACAACATATATGGCACACAGTTTCATCCGGAAAAAAGTAGTGATATCGGTATGGCTATACTTCATAATTACGCTGATATTGTGGAAGGTAAGGTGATAGTACGATGAGTTTTACATTGTATCCAGCAATTGATATGAGAGCCGGTAAATGTGTACGCCTTATACAAGGTGATTACAATAAAGAAACAGTGTATGGAGATTCACCTTATGAAATGGCGAAGCTTTTTGCGGAGCAAGGTGCAGAGTGGATTCATATGGTTGACCTTGACGGTGCCAAGGCAGCGCAACGCATCAATCATGAGCACGTGCTTGAGGTTGCAAGTAAATTACCAGTAAAAGTGCAAATTGGTGGTGGCATTCGCACGGAGGAGGATGTAGCATTCTACTTAAAACGTGGTGTATCACGTGTTATCCTTGGAAGTGCGGCCGTGTCAAATCCTGCTTTTGTAAAAGAAATGCTTCGTAAGTATGGAAATAAGATTGCGATTGGAATAGATGCGAAGGACGGTTATGTAGCAACCGAGGGATGGCTTGAAACGTCTAATGTAAAAGCGACTGAGTTAGGGAAAGAACTCGCTGCTGCAGGCGCGGAAGTGTTTATTTTTACGGATATTGCAACAGACGGCATGCTTTCAGGACCAAACGTTAAGGCTGTAACTGAAATGGCTAGTGCTACAGGGAAGGAAGTTATCGCATCAGGTGGTGTTAGCTCTCTAGCGGATATTGAGGAGCTTGCTGTAGCGAACGTAGCGGGGGCGATTGTTGGAAAAGCACTATATACAAACCAGTTCACGGTTCGTGAAGCACTTGAGGTGACAGCACGATGATCACAAAACGTATTATTCCTTGCTTAGATGTAAAAGAAGGGCGTGTTGTAAAAGGCGTGCAGTTTGTTGAGCTACGCGATGCGGGGGACCCGGTTGAATTGGCAAAGTTTTATGACGAAGAAGGTGCGGACGAGCTAGTGTTTTTAGATATTTCTGCTTCCCACGAAGGTCGGGAAACGATGGTCGAGGTAGTTGAGCAGGTAGCAGCGCAATTAGCGATTCCGTTTACTGTCGGTGGCGGGATAAACTCACTAGCTGATATGAAACGTATTTTGCGCGCGGGTGCCGACAAAGTCTCGCTAAACACTGCCGCTGTAAGAAATCCAGACCTTATTAATGAGGGCGCTGCGTTTTTCGGCTCGCAATGTCTTGTTGTCGCGATTGATGCAAAATATAACGAAGCTTCTGACGGCTGGGAAGTTTACACGCACGGTGGAAGAAATGCTACTGGTTTAGATGCTGTTGAGTGGGCGAAAGAGGTTGTTCGTAGAGGAGCAGGTGAAATACTGTTAACAAGTATGGATTGTGATGGTGGGAAAAATGGCTTTGATAATAAATTGATAAGTGCGATTAGCAACGCTGTCACTGTTCCTGTTATTGCATCAGGTGGAGCTGGGAATGCAGAGCATTTTGTTGATACATTTACAGCCGGAAAAGCAGACGCGGCGTTAGCGGCTTCTATTTTTCACTATAAAGAAACGTCAGTTAAAGAGGTAAAACAATTTATTAAAGCAAGGGGGATTAACGTACGATGAATATCGAGGATATTAAGTTTGATAGTCAAGGTCTCGTGCCTGCGATTGTGCAGGATGCCGTTAGCAAAGAGGTTTTGACGTTGGCGTATATGAATCGCGAATCCCTGCAGAAATCGATTGAGACAAATGAAACGTGGTTTTACAGTCGTTCGCGTCAAGAGTTATGGCATAAAGGCGCAACGAGTGGCAATACACAGCGTATTGTAGCAATGAGCTATGATTGTGATGGCGATGCCATTTTAGTAAAAGTTGAGCCAGCGGGGCCAGCTTGTCATACCGGTGCTTATTCCTGTTTTAAGGAATCTCCGACATCTGGGGATCGTTATGCGATTTTAAATGAATTAGAATCGATAATTGCTCAACGTGAGGCAGAGATGCCAGAAGGTGCATATACTACATATTTGTTTAAAAATGGCGTTGATAAAATATTGAAAAAGGTCGGTGAAGAAGCAGGCGAGGTTATCATCGCTGCGAAAAATCGTGACCCAAAAGAGCTTAGCTGGGAAACGGCCGACTTGCTGTACCATGTATTAGTCCTTTTACGTGAGCAAAAGCTACCACTTGATGATGTACTGCAGGTGTTAGAAGAACGTCATAAAAAATAAACGTGAAACAGCATTCTACAAGGGATGCTGTTTTTACGTCTAGATTGCTATTTTGCTTCCTTCCCCCGTATATCTGGCACTTACTTGATTAATTCCCCTCTTTCGTCATCAGTTTGTCAATAATGACCTTCCTACACATGAAAAATATCAATAATTATATTGACATATTAAGTTTTTTCTTTTATTATCTAATACGTTAGTAATTTACCGATTTAGCAAACTAAAGTAAAAAGATAAAACGAAACGAAAACTAACGTTTCAATAGAATTATGGAGGACTTATATTATGAATGCAGTTTTAATTGCAGTAACAGTTATGCTTGTTTTAAGCCTTGTGCGAGTAAACGTTGTAATGGCATTAATTATCGGTGCTTTAACAGGTGGACTCATTGGTGGGCTTGGACTCGAAGGGACTATAGCAGCTTTTTCTGATGGAATTGCTGGTGGTGCCAACATTGCCCTTAGTTATGCGTTACTAGGAGGATTTGCAGTCGCAATCTCCTCTACTGGGATCGCGAATTTACTTGTAGAGTGGGTTTTAAAAATCGTTGGAAAAGAAGGCGATTCTCGTAAAAAAGCATTATCAAAAGCTCTCATTGTTTTGTTAGTTCTATTAATGGCTTGCTTCTCACAAAATTTAATTCCGATTCACATTGCGTTTATACCTATTTTAATTCCACCGTTATTACGAGTGATGAATGAGCTAGAGATTGACCGACGCCTTATTGCATCTGTTCTAACGTTTGGTTTAACGGCACCTTATATTCTTTTACCAGTTGGATTTGGCTACATGTTCCAAGAAATTATCGCTGATAATATGGCATCAAGTGGTTTAGAAGTCAGTATGAGTGAAATTCCAACGGCGATGCTTCTACCTACACTTGGATTAGTAGTTGGCTTACTAGTTGCGATTTTCTTCTCATATAGAAAACCTCGTCAATATAAACAACATACGAGCGTAGCTGCCAAACAGAATGAAGAGAGCTACTCTATTCGAAAAATTGTGTTTGCTGTCGTAGCTATCGTCGCTGCATTATATGTGCAGTTAGCATGGGATTCAATGATTTTCGGTGCATTAGCAGGTATTTTTGTTTTATATATTACAAGAGCAATTTCATGGAAACAGTCAGATGATCTTCTAAATGAAGGTATGCGTATGATGGCATTCATCGGTTTTGTTATGATTTCAGCTGCAGGGTTTGCTACAGTAATTCGTGAAACAGGTCATGTTCAAACACTTGTAGAACACACGAGTGCACTTGTAGGAGGTAGCCAAGCTCTTGCTGCTATGCTAATGCTAATAGTTGGTTTACTTGTTACGATGGGAATCGGCTCATCGTTTGCAACCATTCCAATCATCGCAGCTATCTTTGTTCCACTTGCTGTCGAACTTGGATTTAGTCCGTTAGCGACAATTGCTATCATCGGTACAGCAGGAGCACTTGGAGATGCAGGATCACCTGCTTCTGACAGTACGCTTGGACCGACAGCGGGATTAAATACAGATAATCAACACAATCATATTTGGGATACTTGTGTTCCTACGTTTCTCCACTTTAATATTCCACTAATCATTTTTGGATGGTTAGCTGCTATTATTTTATAATCTAGCAACCTATTTGCACTTGCGTGTGAATAGGTTTTTTTTACTATTCTCGCATTTTGTCAAAATTTGATATACTAATAGTAGATACATAGCTTCTTAGGAGGGAATATTCATGACGCCATTTATTCGCAGCCTTTTTGCCATATCGGCAAGTTTCGTGCTGTTTTTTTCTGCAATATCGGCTAGTATTGCAGTCGAACCGACTCAGCCTACTTTTAGTGACATTAAAGAGAATTGGGCAGTTAAGGAAATTGAATTTTTAGCTAAAAATAATATTATTAAAGGCTATGAGGATAATAGGTTTGGACCGCGAGATTATTTAAAAAGAGCCCATGTAGCGATTATGATTGCTCGTCAAAAAGGCTACTCGACTGATACGGTTGAAGAAATAGTGGTTGATATGCCAAAGGATGAAAAGGATCCAATGGATTATAACCTTGTTCAAGCAGCTGCAAAAAGAAAAATTTTGGACGATTTAATAGTCGACGGCAAATTTGATCCATATAAACCTATTACGCGAGCTGAAATGGCTTCTATTTTAGCAAAAGCATATCACTTACCAAATGCAATGATCGAACCAAAGGTTTTTGAAGATGTACCAGCAGATTATTGGGCATACAACTACATTCAACAATTGTACTCGACTGGTGTTACAACTGGTGTGACAGACACAACGTTTGAGCCGGAAGCACCTTTAAAGCGAGATCAATTTGCTGCCTTTTTATCGCGCGTATTAGATGCTAGTTTTAAAGAGTTTACTATTTACCATGTAGGACATATTGATGCTGGAAAAATTAATATTGCTAATCAATACGTATCGTTTGACGAAGCATTAAAACATGTTCTGACTGACGGCACACAGGTGATATTAGAAAACAATAGAGTAGTGTGGGCGGAAAGTGGTTTGGCAGTTGCTGCTGGTACCATGAATGACGTAGTAAACGTATACACTGATGAGGAACTCAAAAAGGTATACACATATGTCGTCGCCGGCACTGAGATGAAATATATGAACACAATAGGCAATGCTATACAGGTTGAATTGGCTAATAAAGTATTTTATGTAGATAAAACAAAGGTTAAAGTTGTGCCAACAGGCATACCGTTTCAACAGTCAGTTTATAAGATTGTTAATGACGGATCGAACTTATATTTAGAGCATTTTGAAAAAGGTATATTAGGCTATACATTTGGGCCAGCTCCACAAGGGTTAACAGTTGGGACAAAGCTAAATAGCTTTGATGGCATTCATTTTTCTGACGGGACTGAGTATTATCAATATTTTCAATATGTCCCTCTTCACACAGCTACGGTGTATACAGCGGATGACTTAGACAGATATGTTGCTGAGATAGACCCAACGAGTCCGTTGCTTGGTCTGGGAGAGGCACTTAAAGCCGCTGAAGCAGAATACGGTGTGAACGCTATGTACCTGTTAGCTCATGCCATTCATGAATCCAAGTGGGGGAAAAGCTCATTAGCAAGTAACAAGAAGAATTTATTCGGCTTACGTGCACATGATGATGATCCGTTAAATAAGGCTGATACGTATGAAACGTTTGAGGATTCGATTATGGGTGCAGCTATGTATATTTCAAGTAAGTACTTTGTACCGAACACGTTAGCAGATAGAGAAGCCAATACATCAGGTATATACCATGGTGCTTATCTTGGCAACAAAGCCGGTGGTATGAATGTGAAATATGCATCTGATCCGTTTTGGGGTCAAAAAATTGCCGGACGTATGTATGAAATTGATGAGAGACTAGGACTGAAGGAGTACAATCGCTTCAAGGTCGGTCTTGTGTATAACAGTGAGATATTGTTCGTTCGCCCACAGCCAACGACAAAGCTAGCGAGCATTTATAATTACCCGATGGCTGGTCGTGCCATTCTTATTTTAGAAGAAGGACTTGGTGAGGACGGCAAGTGGCTCAAAATTTTATCTGAGCATCCTGATATAAAGGAAGCGTATGTGCACAGTGATTACGTAAAGTTTATTAATTAGTTGAAGATTTAAGAGGCGCTCCATATAGCATGTTTATGGAGATGCCTCTTTTCTTATTAAGAAAAGTGTCACCTTTTGCTGGATACTGTAATAGAAGCTGCGTTTGATTTGTCGTCTTCTTCGTAGTGACAGTCGTATTAATTGTGTGTTATACTACCATCGGCAAAAACTATACATTTTAAAAAATGACTTGATATATAGGGAATACATGTTAACGGAGGTATGAATGGAAAAACAAAACAAAAAAAAGCAAACAGCACAAGTCATTTCGTTTCAACAAACGGGAGAGTATTATTTTTATAAAGGTTTACGTGCGTATCATCATGGGGATTTGCTGAAGGCAAAAAAGATGCTAGAGCGAGCCATTCATGTTGAGCCTAATGAAGCAACATTTCTTTGTCAGCTTTCATTAGTATTAACCGAACTAGGGGATTATACGTACTCGAATGATCTTTTATCGAAAGTACTTGATATAGACAGTTCAATGGCAGAAAGTCATTATTTTTTAGCAAATAATTTCGCGCACTTAGGATTGTTTCAAGAAGCCGCGAAACATGCTAAAAAATATATGGAGCTTGATCCGAACGGAGAATTCGCTGATGATACCGAGGAACTGCTTGAGTTAATACTATTTGAGACAGACGAAGATTGGACGGAACCGAATAAGGAAGAAGACTTAATTGTACGCCTAGATGAAGCGAGAAAGCTACTCGAAAATGGTGAATATCATCCGGCGATTGTGCTGTTAGAGGACCTTGTTGATTTATATCCAGAATTCTGGCCAGCGTATAACAACTTATCACTTGCCCATTATTATAAGGGCGAAGTGACCGAGGCTATTGATATTTTAGAGAACGTGTTACAAAAGTGCCCTGGCAATATTCATGCGCTTTGTAATTTAACAGTGTTTTTATATTATGAAGGCAATAATAAAGCTGTGAAAAGACTTGTGAATATGCTTGAAAAAATCCACCCTATTTCAATGGAGCATCAGTATAAGCTTGGAGCAACATTTGGATTAATTGGGCATTACAAGGATGCTTACAAATGGCTCAAGCAGCTATACAAACTAGGATTTTTTGGAGATGCGACGTATAACTACTGGTTAGCAATTTCGGCTTATTACAACGGATATCATGATTTTGCAAAATCTGTATGGAAAAAAGTCATCGAGGAGAAGCCTGAAAAAGCAGGAACAGAGCCTTGGAACGAGGATAATGATGCTTATCGCATTACTATTGATACGTTGTTAGCTGCTACCAACTTAAACGAGCAAATTACAGGCCTATATTTAGCTGGCAAAACAGGTGTAATGCGAAAGCACGCTGCTAATCGTTTACAATCTGACAAGTCAAAGCACCCGCTTGTTGAGCATATGCTACAAGCACTTTTTGCCAATAACCAAGAGCTAGCGCAACGAAACGTAAGCAAAAGCCTAGAAATTCTTGACACAATCTTTAAAGAGCACAGCAGTAATTTAAGCGACAGTCCGACATTACTCGTTCATGCGACAAAGGTTCTTATGTTAGCTATTGAAAAAAACACCCCTATCGCGAACGTCAGCGCATGGGCAGCAGCTATTGAATACTCGTGGCAAAAACTCAAAGATCAATCAACAACACAACTAAAAATTGCCGATCGCTATGAAATCTCAACGAGTACTTTACAAAAATATATAAAGCTAGTCACTTCACATATAGAACAAGATGCACTGCAATAGGTGGTGCATCTTTTTTTTGTTGAGTAACCTTCTGTCTATAGATGGGACATGCCAGATAACGATGGTGAGACGGCCGACGGCGGATATGTGACACGCCACGGCGGATAATCGACAGGCGACGGCGGAAATACGCAACAAAATGGTACGACGGCGGATATGTGACATGCGACGGCAGATAATCGACAGATAACGGCGGATATGTGACACGCGACGGCAGATAATCGACAGGCAACAGCGAATATGTGACACGCGACGGCAGATAATCGACAAGCCGCGGCGGAAATACGAAACAAAATGGCACGACGGCGGATATGTGACACGCGATGACGGATAATCGACAGACGACGGCGGATAATCGACACGCCTCACGAAAAGTGATCATAACTCGTAGTAAGAAAATTGATTAAGTAGTCGAATATATGTCAACTTGGTGAACATCGACACGAAAGTGGTAGATAATCGACATCAAACCGGTAGAAAATCGACACGAAAGTGGTAGATAATCGACATCAAACCGGTAGAAATTCGACACGGAAGTGGTAGAATATCGACACCCCACGCCACTACGCCAAAACACCCCAAGCAACACAACTCTCATCAATTCATGTTGTCATATTATGACAATGGCAAGGAGGCTCTAGATGACGGCTACAAGCAACATCTTACACCCTTTTACAAGCACGAAAAATTCACATCACTAAACACATGCACATAGATTTAATTAAAATGTTGCAATTTAGTGAACGGGGACATATTATGAGCAGAAAAATAGCGAAATGTTGCATAGTTATATATGATAACAGTGGGAAAGCTATTAACAATGAACAGTAAATATAAAGGTATCATTGTAAGGAGTGAACGATTGTGACAGAAGAAACTATTTATGATGTAGCCATTATTGGAGCAGGACCAGCAGGTATGACAGCGGCTGTTTATGCTTCTCGTGCGAATTTAACGACAGTTATGATTGAGCGCGGTGTGCCAGGTGGACAAATGGCTAACACAGAAGATGTGGAGAACTATCCGGGGTATGAAAGTATTTTAGGGCCAGACCTTTCGAATAAAATGTTTGAGCATGCGAAAAAGTTCGGTGCGGAATATGCTTATGGTGATGTTAAGGAAATCGTCGATGGCGAAGATCATAAAATTTTAAAGGCTGGGAATAAGGACATAAAAGCTCGCGCAATTATTATTGCATCAGGGGCAGAATATAAAAAGCTAGGAGTACCAGGAGAAAAAGAGCTTGGTGGTCGTGGTGTTTCGTATTGTGCGGTTTGTGACGGAGCCTTCTTTAAAGGCAAAGAGCTAGTTGTCATTGGCGGAGGCGATTCTGCGGTAGAAGAGGGCGTATATTTAACACGTTTCGCTTCAAAGGTTACTATTGTTCATCGTCGTGATGAATTACGTGCGCAAAAGATTCTACAACAACGTGCATTTGACAATGAAAAGGTTGATTTTATTTGGGATACCGTTGTAACGAGTATTAATGAAAAAGAGGGTAAAGTGGGTAGCGTTACTTTAAAAAATGTTAATACAGAAGAAGAATCAGAGTTTGCAGCGGATGGTGTGTTTATTTACATTGGGTTAGTACCGTTATCAAAGCCTTATGAGAGCTTAAGTATTACAAATGAAAATGGCTATATCGAAACAAATGATCAGATGGAGACAAGAGTACCAGGCATTTTTGCAGCGGGTGATATTCGTGAAAAAACATTACGACAAATAGTGACAGCAACAGGTGATGGATCGATTGCCGCTCAAGCTGCTCAGCATTATGTTGAAGAGTTAAAAGAAAAGCAAAAACAACAAGCGTGAAAATTTTTAGTAAAAAGTAATGCGGACTTAACTCTGCTGTAACATGCATGAAACATTAGTGGGGTATTATAAAATTAGTAATTGACCCCCTTTTATAAATATACTTTGGGCACGGATGAAAAATCCGTGCTTCTTTTTTTAGCAAAATACCTAAAAAAGAAGTAGTTCCATTAACTTCAATTGTTACGACACACGATACATAGTATAATAATATACATGACAATGTTACATAGAGCTTGAGGTGATAATGTTGCAACGAGTCGCAAACGGGATATTAGTTACGGACGAAGGAATTCTTTTACTACAAAAACCCCGTCGAGGCTGGTGGGTTGCTCCTGGAGGGAAAATGGAGCCTGGAGAATCGGTAAAAGAAGCGTGCATGCGTGAATTCGAAGAAGAAACAGGCTTACACCTCAAAAATCCACGCCTAATAAGTGTGTTCACTGTTTTAATAGAGGATGACTCACATCAAATTGTTGATGAGTGGATGATGTTTTCCTTCTTAGCAACGGAATACTCGGGAACTGTTGTTGACCATACGGATGAAGGAATTCTCTCATGGCAATCTGTCGATTCAATTTTTAAGCTACCGATGGCTAAGGGAGATTATGAAATTTTCCGCCATGCTTTATCTAATCATAGTGAAGTTTTATCAGGAACATTTCGCTATACACAGGATTATACACTCCTTGATGTAAAGCTAGACGCTGTTTCAAAAGACTAGGGAGGAGCAATGAAAATGGGGCAAAAAAATGATATTCAAATGGTAATAATTACAGGGATGTCTGGAGCAGGTAAAACGGTTGCAATACAAAGTTTTGAGGATTTAGGCTACTTCTGTGTTGATAATTTGCCTCCTACGTTACTTCCAAAGTTTTTGGAACTCATGAAGGAATCCGGTAATAAAATGAACAAAGTCGCACTTGTAATGGACTTACGTGGGCGCGAGTTTTTCGATAGTCTTTTCTCAGCTTTAGATGATATAGCTGAAAAAAGCTGGATTGAACCGAAAATTGTATTTTTAGATGCAAAGGATTCGGTATTAGTTAGTCGATATAAAGAAACAAGACGTTCACATCCATTAGCACCATCAGGATTGCCTTTAGAAGGGATTTCTTCGGAGCGTAGCATGCTTGAGGAGCTTAAAGGAAGAGCTCATACTATTTTAGATACATCAGAACTTAAACCTCGTGATTTGCGAGAGAAGATATTAAAGCTTTTCTCTGCGAGCGGACAGCAGATTTTTACAGTCAATATGGTATCATTTGGATTTAAATATGGACTTCCGATCGATGCGGATTTAGTGTTTGATGTTCGCTTCTTACCGAATCCACACTATATAGATCATATGCGACCTATGACAGGACTTGATCAAGAAGTGTCTTCGTATGTTTTGAAATGGAATGATACGCAAAAATTTATTGAAAAAGTGAGCGATTTATTGGCATTCATGTTGCCACACTATAAACGTGAAGGAAAAAGTCAGCTTGTTATCGCTATTGGTTGCACGGGTGGCCAGCATCGTTCTGTTACATTAGCAGAATATTTTGGGCATCATTTTGAAAAAGACTATAATATCCATATCTCTCATCGTGACGTTGAGAAGAGAAAGGGAAAATAGTATGGAGACAATACATCCTAAGATTGTCATCATAGGTGGTGGAACGGGACTTCCTGTTTTAATTCGAGGGCTTAAAGATTTTCCTGTTGATATTACAGCTATTGTAACGGTGGCAGATGATGGGGGAAGCTCTGGGCGTTTACGTGATGAGCTTAGCATTCCTCCTCCAGGTGACATTCGTAACGTGTTAGCCGCTCTGTCTCATGTGGAACCTGTAATTGAAAAGATGTTTCAGCATCGCTTTCAAAATGGGAATGGGCTGTCTGGTCATTCTCTTGGGAACTTGATTTTAGCGGCGATGACATCAATTACGGGTGACTTTGTCCATGCAGTTAAGGAAATGAGTAGAGTGTTAAATGCACGAGGGAAAGTTCTTCCTGCAGCAAATACGTCAGTTGTTTTAAATGCAGAGATGGAGGACGGGGCAGTCGTCACAGGTGAATCAAAAATACCGTATTATGGTAAGCGAATTCATCGAGTATTCTTGACACCTGAGGATGTGGAGCCACTAGAGGAAACAATAGCTGAGATTCAAGCTGCTGATTTGATTGTAATAGGGCCGGGGAGTCTTTATACAAGTATATTACCTAATTTGCTTGTAAAAGAAATTGGCCGTACTATAGTTCAATCGAACGCGAAGAAGGTTTACGTATGTAATGTGATGACGCAAGCAGGTGAAACGTTGCAGTACACTGCCAGTGATCATGTTAAGGCACTTTATGATCATTTGAAAACCGCTTTTATAGATATTATTCTTGTGAACGATGAGGACGTACCAGATCATATATTACAGTTATATGCTCAAGAGCTTGCACAGCCGGTTCATTATGATATTGGTAAGTTGGAAACGCTAGGTCTTCAAATTATTCATGACCGTATTATCACATATGAGGATAATGTCATTCGTCATGACACTAAAAAAGTAGCTTCTATTTTATATAGTCTGTTGGATACAGATAAAGATGTTGAACTAGATTGGTGGTGAGATTGTTGTCTTTTGCATCTGAAACAAAAAAAGAGCTGACCAATCTCGAAATTAAAGAGTGTTGTATGCTAGCTGAATTATCAGCGCTTATTCGTATGAATGGTTCGCTTTCCTTTTCAAACCGCAAATTAACGGTCGATGTGCAAACAGAAAATGCTGCCATCGCTCGTCGCATATATACATTAATAAAAAAGAAGTACAATGTACGTGTTGAACTACTTGTTCGTAAAAAAATGAGACTAAAGAAAAACAATGTGTACATTGTACGTTTAGCTGAAAATGCACAGCACATATTGGAGGATTTGCATATTTTAGGTGAAGGCTTTACCATTAATAGAACTATATCAAAGGATCTTGTTAAGCGAAAGTGTTGCAAGCGGTCATATTTACGTGGTGCTTTTTTAGCTGGAGGATCGGTGAATAACCCAGAGACGTCTTCATACCACTTGGAAATCTTTTCGATGTTTCAAGAGCACAATGATTCATTATGTGAACTAATGAATATGTTTCACTTGAACGCAAGAACATTGGAAAGAAAAAAAGGTTTTATTGTGTATTTAAAAGAGGCTGAGAAAATTGCCGAATTTTTAAATATAATTGGTGCTCATCAATCGTTACTTCGATTCGAGGATGTTCGTATCGTACGTGATATGCGTAACTCAGTTAATCGACTTGTTAATTGTGAAACAGCGAACTTGAATAAAACAATAGGGGCTGCCATCCGCCAAGTTGAAAATATTAAATATATAGACCGAATGATTGGCTTAGAAGCTTTACCAAGTAAATTACGTGAAATTGCTAGGCTACGTGTCACTTATCAAGATGTGACTCTTAAAGAGTTAGGCGAAATGGTAACGGGCACTAAAATAAGTAAATCAGGAATAAACCATCGTCTACGTAAGTTGGATGAGATTGCTGATAAATTAAGAGCAGGCGAAAAAATAGATTAGAGGAGGAGCAAATATGGAGCAAAAACAAGTGCAAGTCAAATTGAAAACAGGTTTACAAGCTAGACCAGCCGCTTTATTTGTGCAGGAGGCAAATCATTTTACATCAGAAATATTCTTAGAAAAAGCCGGGAAAAAGGTTAACGCAAAAAGCATTATGGGGTTAATGAGTTTAGCAATAGGCACAGGTTCAGACATTGTTTTAATTGCTGAAGGTCGCGATGAAAAAGAGGCTATTGAAGCATTAGCGAAATTTGTACAACAAGAAGGTTAATAAAAAAATGAGATACGTTAATGGTATCTCATTTTTTATTTGAGCTTATCTTGTAAGTGCACAAAAAAACTAGCCTTAGGCTAGTTTTTCGTACATATATTACATTGGGTTACCTGGAGTGTGATTGGAACCGTAAAGAACCGTATCAACTAAACCGTATTCTTTAGCACGATCAGCTGTCATGAAGTTGTCGCGGTCTGTATCGCGCTCAATTATTTCAAGAGGTTGACCAGTGCGCTCAGCTAAAATTTTGTTAAGCTTTTCGCGTAAGAATAAAATACGTTTAGCAGCGATTTCAATTTCAGTCGCTTGTCCTTGGGCGCCACCAAGTGGTTGATGAATCATAACTTCACTGTTTGGCAAGGCAAAACGTTTACCTTTTTCACCTGCTGCTAATAAGAATGCTCCCATAGAGGCAGCCATACCGATGCAGATAGTAGATACATTTGGTTTAATAAACTGCATTGTGTCATAAATAGCCATTCCAGCAGTGATTGATCCACCTGGGCTATTTATGTAAAGAGAAATATCTTTTTCTGGGTCTTCCGCAGCTAAAAATAGAAGCTGAGCAACAACAATATTAGCTATATTGTCATCAATAGGACCACCAAGCATGATAATACGGTCTTTTAGAAGACGAGAATAAATGTCATACGCGCGTTCACCACGGTTCGTTTGTTCAATAACTGTAGGTATTAATGGCATACATGTTTCCTCCTTTTGTAAGGTTATGCTTATGTATAAATGATACACGCAAGGTCAATAAAGGTCAAATATTTCACCTTACCTTTACTATCATATTCAAATCTATTTTAGTCCATACGTCAATCTTTCCAATTAAATGTGCTTGCATTCATTGGGAACCTTTCATATAATGTAATATGCAGCCTTAATAATTTGCCCTCGTGGTGCAACGGATAGCACGTAAGATTCCGGTTCTTAAAATGGGGGTTCGATTCCCTCCGAGGGCGTTACCATAGTTAAAAATGCCACAGACCTGTACAAGGTTTGTGGCATTTTTGTTTTTTCATGAGATAAATAACCTTGATAAACTGTGGATTTCTTGAAAACCTGATAGAATTTCTTGAAAAACACCGGATTATTCTTGAAAACCGGACAAAAATTCTTGAAAAAAGCTGGATTTCTTGAAAACTTGGTAAAATTTCTTGAAAAAAGCGGGATTATTCTTGAAAACCGGACAAAAATTCTTGAAAAACACCGGATTATTCTTGAAAACCGGACAAAAATTCTTGAAAAAGCGGGATTTCTTGAAAACAGGGTGGAATTTCTTGAAAAAAGCGGGATTATTCTTGAAAACCGGTCAAAAATTCTTGAAAAAGCTGGTTTTCTTGAAAACTTGGTAAAAATTCTTGAAAAACGCCAGCTTATTCTTGAAAACAAGCCGAAAATTCTTGAAACCTCGAGCTTATTACTGGATTTCTTATATGCCGTACAGCATTACATATTTGTCGCATCATTCATAACAAGTAAGCTACTATTGACTATCATATAAAAAAGTGATATTGTGACTTTAAAGTCATATGACTAAATGGTCATATAGAGTGGGAAAGGATGAGATAGTATGACAAAAATGCTGTCACAAAGGGCCTTTGAACGAGCTGCAACAGTTATTACAAACAATGGAAGAGCGTTGGATAAAGTCTTGTATGAGCATATATTTGCTTCGCCTCGACCGACAAGAGTACTACAAGAATTGAAAATGTTCCAAAATGCTGATGGTGGATTTGGACAAGCTTTAGAGCCAGATTTCCGTTTACCATCTTCATCACCACTTGCTACGAGTGTTGCTTTGCAACATCTAGAAACCTTTGATAGTTATGATGAAGACATGATAGGAAACGTTATTAATTATTTAGAAAGTAGCTTTAACGAAGATAGACATGGATGGCTTGCGGTACCGGTAGAAGTCAATCAGTATCCACACACACCATGGTGGGAAGTGGATACTGATACAAATATGTGTGCAATCGATAGTGACTGGGGGAACCCCTCTGCGGAACTTATAGGATATTTGGTAAAATACCGTCCCTTAGTCAAGAAGCTTCCGGTGGATCAACTCGTGACGCATGCAATTGACACACTACTAAACAAAAAGGTAGAATCATTTCACGAATTATATTGTTATTTACGATTATATGATTTACTACCGAGCGAAAAAAACATAAATATGCGAAAAAAGTTGGAGGAAACAGTCGCATCTATTGTTTGTCGTGACGAAAGTAAATGGGGACGAGAGTATGTAGCTATGCCATTAGATGTTGTTAAGGATCCGTCTCAAATGTTTGGGCTAGACAGAAACATAGTCGAGGCTAATCTAGATCACCTTATTGCCAAGCTTGACGAGGAAGGATGTTTCTTACCTTCATGGGGGAAAAGTTTTTATAGTGGTGATTTTGAAAGAGCATATGATGAGTGGACAGCTATCTTAACATTACAGGCCCTTTTAAAATTAAAAAATTTTGAGCGCCTTAGCTAGCATCAACAAGAGAGGGTGATATCATGCCGAAAGATACATTTTTTAACCTAGCTACGGAAAAGCGTGAGCATATACTTCAAGTAGCTATTGAAGAATTTGCACAATATACGTATCATAAAGCGAGCATTTCGAGAATTGTAGAAAAAGCAGGCATTGCAAAAGGAAGCTTTTATCAATATTTTCAGGATAAAAAGGATCTATTTGTTTATATTATGGAAAATTCTGCGCAAAAGAAAATGACATATTTAGCGGCAACTTTACAAAGCATTGACACACATCCGTTTTTTCAAATAGTAGAAGAGCTCTCATTAGCCGGAATTCAGTTTGCGAAGGATCATCCATTACTATCAAAAATTAGTGATGATTTTATGAAAGAACCAAACATAGGCTTAAAAAAGCAAATATTAGGTGACAATCTACCGAAGTCGTATGAGTTTTTTGAAATGCTGTTAAAAAAGGCAGCTGAGAAAGGCGAAATTAAAGCTGATATAGATTACAAAATTGTCGCTATTTTAATAACAAATGGAATAACAGCATTGGGAGAGCACCATATTCATGAAAACTCAGATTCAGACAAATATGTAGAGGATATTATGCAGTCCATTCGGAAAATGCTACGTATTTTGGAAAACGGTATTAAAAACTAAAACAAATTTACACAGCAACTGACAGTATGTTCAATTATAAAGGTGTTTATGGGATAGAGTACAAGATTTCGGTATTCGCTAGACAAAAAAGGACCGGGCGTTTTTGCCCGGTTTTTCTTATGCAGTCGAGTTAAATCACTTGTCTTTGCTTTTTTATGGTAAGTATAACAGCACGAATAATAAATCCTACTAGTAATCCAAATATAAGAAATATCATTGGTGAAAAAATTGGTCCAAATAAAAAGCCGAACATTTTAAAACTTTTGGAGTAAATCAATCCTACCGTAACAAAGTAGGCTCCAAAGACAAAAGGAAAAAAATAATAGTCTGGAAGCTCATCACCTGCAGCATCACGATATGCATCCCAAATAGCAAATAAATATAAACACGGATAAAACATGAGCCATTGATAGTCAATAACTTCAATGGCTTTTAATATCTCTCCGTTAAAACTAAATAAAATACCTAGATTAAAGGAGCTGTTTACGTTAACAAGGATTTCAAGAAAAATAAAAACTAGTGATTTTATAAGCTTTCCATTTAATAATTGTCCAAATCCCGGTAAGGCAATACTCCAAAATAACACTTCGATTTTTGTTGCTTTCTTTTTAAGCATGTGGTGTCAATCCTTTATGTAATTGTTTGCGTTTATGCCCTTGCAACGTTATAACTACACATTTCTGATTTCTAGTATTTGTAAAAAGGAGGCTAATATTCTCCTTCCAATAATTTGTGAACAATTGGTGTACATGTGACTTTGTAGTCATTTTAATGTTCAAAACATATTGACGGTGTTTGTTTAACATGATAAATTATGACTAAAGAGTCATATGACTAAATAGTCACACTAAAACAGGGGGACGTTACTATGATAAAAGTGAAGCATTTATATCATGATTACAATGAGAAAGGACAGTACTTTGTTCAGGATGTAAATTTTTCAATCGAAAAAGGCGAGATATTTGGATTTCTTGGACCAAGTGGCGCAGGAAAAAGCACAGTGCAAAATATCATGACGGGGTTATTGAAGCTTCAAAAAGGTGAAGTAAGCTACGACGGTGTTTCTATTAAAGATGTTAAATCAAGCTTTTTTAATAAAGTGGGTGTCTCGTTTGAGCACCCTAACTTGTATACAAAATTAACTGGTTATGAGAACTTAAAATATTACGCCGGATTATTCGATGTCGAAACCGAGGATCCGATGAGACTATTAGAGCTTCTTAAGCTGAAGGACTCTGCTAATAAGAAAGCCGCAGAATATTCAAAAGGAATGAAGCAACGTCTTGTTTTAGCAAGAGCTCTTATTAATAGACCAGAGATTCTTTTTTTAGATGAACCTACATCCGGATTGGATCCTAATACTGCCAGCATTGTAAAAGAAATCGTGTTACAGAAAAAGCAACAAGGTTGTACGATATTTTTAACAACTCATAATATGACAGTAGCGGATGAGCTATGTGATAGAGTGGCATTTATTAACGATGGCAAAATTGTAGCCATGGATTCACCAAGAAACCTTAAGCTTCAGTATGGAGATAAATCAGTTAAGGTTGAATATCGTCAAGGGACTAACGTTCAGTCGGAAGTGTTATTTTTAGATAAACAAGAAGATAAGCGAAAGTTTGTTGAGCTTGTAGATAGTAAAAGACTCCAAACAGTTCATTCGCAAGAAGCAACACTAGAGCAAATCTTTATAAAACTAACAGGTAGGGGGTTGGCGTAGATGCGTTTTAGTAATCTACTTAAACAAGATTTTACAGTTGCGTTTCGGAATTACTTTCATCTCGTTATCCTTGTGTTAGTTGTCCTGTTTGCGGGATTTATAAATTTTGCTATCCCGAAAGAAGTCAAACTCACGCCAACCGAGTATATCGCTGATCAAACAGAGGGGCGTGCTTTAGAATCTTTTTTACGAGAAGAAGGTGTCGAGGATAAGAGGTTTTACTCGTCTTATGAAGAGCTTGAAACGGCTGTTTATAAAAATGACAACAGCCTCGGTATATATGTAGAGGGAACATTGGATGCACCGACTGTTAAAATCGTACATCAAGGTACAGAGTCGCAGGAGATTTTAAATTTACTTGCTGCGACTGTGGAGAATACATTTGATACAATTCGTGGCTACGAGCGCGAATCAAATAGTACGATTTCATATATTCGTCCACAAGCTGAGCCAATAGCATTTAACAAAAATATTGTACCTATTATGGTGATGACAGAGGCTGTTATGTTAGGTTTTTTATTAATTTCGGTTATGGTGTTTCAGGAAAAAGAAGAAGGAAGCGTACGTGCATATCGTGTAAGTCCTGGTAGAACGATCGACTATATCATGTCTAAAGCAGTGGTAAACGTAGCGCTTGGACTTGTGTACGGGGTACTTCTTGTAGCGACGACAATTGGCTTTGAAGCAAACTATATATTTTTAATAACGATTATTAGCTTGGCTTGCTTTTTCATTACCATGTTAGGCTTACTTGTTAGTGTGTTCTTTAAAAATCTACAAGAATTTCTATTTGTAGGAGTGTTTATAATGGCGGTGTTAGGGTTTCCAGTTGCAAGCTATTTAAGCCCATCATTTGCTCCAGTATGGCTTACGTGGCTGCCGTCATATGACGTACTGTTCGGATTAAGAGAAGCACTATTTTCAACGGGGAAAAGCTTAATGGGATTGCACATAACATTGCTGGTGGAAAGCATCGTCTGTTTTGCGCTAGCTTATTGGGCCGTTCAGCATAAGCTTATGAAGGAGGGACGCTAGTAATGATACGACGAATTATGTTTTTTATGCGTAAGGATATTACGAATGCTCTTCGGGACAATATTATTATATATGGCACACTGTTTCCTATATTACTAGCGTTCATCATGGGATTTTTCATTCCTAACGTACAAAACATGAAGCTTACAGTAGCAGTAGCAGATAATGTGGATCAAGTAATTGTCGAAGGACTTCAACAGTATGCAAATGTGGAATTGTATGAAGGTCGAGAGGAAGTCTTAGCGAGAGTAGAACGTCCTGATGATTTAGCAGGGATTGTGCAAGAAAATGGAGAGTATGTGATACTGCTGGAGGGGAATGAAGGCAAAGACGCAGGTGATATTGCGGAAACGTTGTTAAGTATGATTGTTTCTGACCAACCTCAGGCAAATTATGAATTTGTAAGCCTTGAAAAAACAAACTCTAGCTTAATAGAAGTATCTGGGGGCCTGCTTTTATTAACATCTATTTTAATAGGTGGATACATTATAGGATTTAATATGGTTCATGAAAAAGAAACAAAAGCAGTGCGAGCATTATCGTTAACACCATTGAAAACAAGTGAGTTTTTATGGGCCCATACATTACTATGCTTGGTTTTCAGTGTAGTACTAGGTGTGATTGCTAGCTTTATACTCGTAAAAGGCGGGGTGAATTATTGGGAAGTTCTTGTTAGTCTTATTGCAACGACAGGAATAGGTATGATCTTAGGGTTTGTGATTGGAGCATTTGCAGATAATTTAATTTCTGCGATTGCGGTAGTCAAATTTGAAATGCTCGTATTTGTAGGGGTACCCATTGCATCCATCTTTACACCGGAGCGCTTTCAAATACTGTACTATCCGTTTCCGAATTACTGGGCATTTCAATCGTACATTAATATATTTAATGGGGGAAATCAGCCGGTTGGCTTTTGGATGTCCACGCTATTAGCGTTCTTACTAAGCTCAATCTTACTTGTACTTTTCATACCTACAATGAAAAAACGATTGTCACTTCGGTAATACGTTCCGGATATAGACACTGATTACTGTGGGGAATTTAAATCACATGGCATGTTTAACTAAATAAACGACTCCTTGTCAAGTAGACAGTGAGTGTTCGATTATGCGGCTTTAACTCTATATACTATAGGGCTAAGGCCGTTTAGTCTGTCATGATTGTAAAAAGATGTACGAGTCCACGCACGTATTACAGAAAATCATTCAACCAAGTAAGTCGCAGGATTGGTTAACGTTAAAATAAGTATAAGCTTTCTTAACATAAATTAGTGTCTAACTTCAGCGCCTAGCCCCTTGAGGTCTTGAGCTGTCCTCTCTCCGGAGGGAAGACCCTTTTTGCGGGCTACGTCTTAAGTTGGTCGAGCTGAGCAAGGCGCTTGAGCTTTTCTTAACGTATAGGAAAGTATAAACTTTTTACCTAGACTAGTGTCTAGCTTCAGGCGCGAACGGCTCGAGGGAAAAATACAAATCAATTTTCCCTCGGTCACAAGCCAATCGCCTCTGAAAGTCAGGACTTCCGCCGGCGCTTGTCTTGTGCTTGTCGCCGTTAGACGGGCGCCTTGCGCTTTTCTACTTTTAATCAGATTGTTGGCTTTGCTGTGTCATCAGAGCGCTTTGAACTTGACTTACAGCTGTTTGAGCTTGTGCAATTTCTGTTGCCGCCTGTTTAATAGCTTCTTGAGCCATTGCTTGGTCAGATGTCGCTTTCTCAATTGCTTGTGTTAATAGTTCTTTCGTTAAAGCAATACTTCCTTTTGCTTGACTAAGTTGGTTCACATCAATTTGCTGTTGTGGCACATTAATCACTCCTTCGTATAGTGTAAAATTACACCTTTATAGTAGCCTAATAAATAGGTTTTATTTATGGATATTTTTTATTTGAAAGGAATTTTATTGCAATGTAAATTCCAATGTAAAATCCGATTTAATGACTAAAAAATTAACCTCAAATTTGCGCGTAACCAAAATATTGAAAGGATAGATAGTTGATGTTAAGCAAAAATTATATTCCGAAAGTAAAGGTTTATAGTACTTTCTAAAATAAAGTAAGGTGGGTTAAAAATGAATAACATGATGTCTTCACTGTTTAAAATGGGAGGAAGAAACTCGTTTAACATGTTTCGTAAAAAAAGAAGAAATGGTAGAGGATGGATGTTAGGCTCCATAATAGGATTGGGAGTAAGTGCAGCTTTAGTTGGTTTAGGGAAAAATAAAAATGTGAACCGTCCACTTGAAAAAGTAAAAAATAATTTTAATGTTGGAGATATCGGTAGAAGAGTTAATCTTGCTGGACTGACTGAATTCTCGAAAGAGCTAACACCTAATAATAAACGCAATAATGACAAGTAAGGTTTTTTTTATTAATGGGGCTGTCTAACAAGTGCCTGGCTTTCATTCTAATGCAATATGCAAAACCGACAATTCGTCTACTTTATATATTGTAGTATGGGTGCCTAGCACTTTGCTTTTGGACAGCCCAGCCCCTTTTAACAAATATTTTGACATACATAAATAAAAGTCAAGCCTGTCCCCCCTCTCCATCACATTGTGGTTATTCGCCTGTTTTTCATACATACCTAAACTATTTAGCTTGTACCTACATAAAATTTGGTATGTTTTGTTTTTCGAGAGGTGGGATAATGTGCCAGCTAAAGATGGAGCAGCCTTTTTAGAAAGGTTGAAGAAGCTGCAATCAGAAATATGGTTTGATGGAACGCAAATAACAGGGGATATTTGTGAGCACTCAGCTTTTAAAGGGGTTATTCAAAGCAAAGCAAAATTGTTTGATTTACAGGTTAGTAAAGAGAACATTGAATTAATGACATATACATCTCCGTTAACGGGCGATAGAGTGGGTAGCTCTTATTTGCGTCCTACATCTAAAGAGGATTTAGAAAAAAGAAGATTAACAACCCAGAAATGGGCCAAAACATCAGCGGGAATGTTAGGACGTTCACCAGATTACATGAATACAGGGATAATGGCTTTAGCCGCCGCAGCAGATGTATTTCAGGATACACACTGTAGAGGGGACAACTTAAAAAAGTTTTACGAGCATGTGAGAGAAAATGATTTAACACTAGCACACACTTTTGTGACACCCCAGGTGAATCGATCTCTACTATATTACGAAGATAACGATGTACCTATATCAGCACGTGTTGTAAAGGAGACAGAAGAAGGTCTTATTATTAAAGGAGCAAGACTATTAGTCACACAAGGTGGTATCACAGACGAATTACTTGTGTTACCTGTAGGAGGTAATAATATTGAGGAAGCGTACTTGTTTGCCTTTTCTATACCGAGTAATACGAAAAACTTAAAATTTATTTGTCGTGAATCGTTTGCTTACCGTTCTTCAAACTTTGATCATCCTTTAGGATCACGTTTTGAAGAGATGGATGCTATTGTTGTTTTTGATAATGTCCTCGTACCTTGGGAACGTGTATTTTTATATAAGGACTACAGCATAGCATATAGTTTTCAACAGGAAACACATATAACAACTTTTTTACTTCATCAAACAGTAGCAAGGCAAGTTATAAAAATAGAATTTATTTTAGGAGCTGCGCAATTAATTATAGAATCGATTAATATTAGTGGATATCAACATGTGCAAGACAAACTTTGTGAAATCATTTCAGGGTTAGAGACATTAAAAGCACTTCTCATTAGCTCAGAGCTTTCAGCAAGGCAGGATAATAGAGGAACAATGATACCAGATGCCAATCCTCTGTTAGTTGCCGTAACTACCTTTTCACAGCTATATCCTCGATGCATAGAGATACTTCAAATGTTAGGCGCTAGTGGGTTAATATCAATTCCTACTGAAGAAAACTTCTCATCAGATATTACTCCTCATTTAGAACAGTACTTACAAGGAGCTTCCTGTAATGCACATGAGCGAACAAAGATTTTTAGATTAGCATGGGATGCTTGTATGAGTGCTTTTGGAGGTCGACAAGTATTATATGAAAGATTTTTCTTCGGAGACCCTGTAAGGCTAAGGGCAGGTATTTACAATAACTATAATAAAGACAAAGCAGTGGAATTGGCAAAATCATTTCTAAACTAGAAAGATGGATACCGTTGGCTGTTTCTTCGCAGTTTTTAGTTGACTCAAAAATAAGCTGTGTAAAATCTTAAAAACTTCATTTAAATACGGGAATAGTGCTTAGTCAATTAATTTATGTAGTAGATGACAGGACTTATCGATTATGGTGAGTACTGTTTATTTTTTCTTCCCCCAAAGCAATGCCCTATGTAGTAAAATAAAAGATAAGATAGAACTCTAATAGGGGGTGGTGGCTTGAAGGCTGGACTTGTACAACAACAATCACAAACAATGCGGCTAACGAAGGAGCTAACCCAGGCAATAGAGATTTTGCAATATACAGCTGGTGAACTTCAAGAATTTTTAAAAAAACAGGCTTTGGAAAACCCACTAATGGACGTGAAGGATTACAAAATATATAATCGGAAAACATCTTCGAACTGGGAGTCTTACGTGACGAAGCCACAATCATTATATGACGAACTGCGTCAACAACTATATGACTTGCATATCAATGACGTCTGTAAAGAGATCGTGGAGTATTTAATTGAAGAGTTGGACCGAGATGGATATTTACGAACAAGCGAAAAACAATTATGTAAGCGTTTGCGAGTTAATGAAGAGGAATTAGGTAAGGCTATTGTTACTTTGCAAAGCTTTGAGCCAGCAGGTGTAGGAGCTAGAACATTAAATGAGTGCTTAATGCTGCAGCTACAAAGAAAACAATTGTTAGTTCCTACGCTGAAGGAGCTTTTAACAACATATTTTGACTTATATGTAAAAAAACAATGGCATGAGCTTTCTAAGCGATTAAACATTGAATTAAGTGTTATTCAAAATATTCATGATGTCATTAAAAAGTTAGATCCAAGGCCGGGTCTGCAATTTGAAACGGCATCCCCTTATATTATACCTGACTTGTATATTGAAAAAGCAGAAGATGGTCTACATGTCACTTTGAATGATATGCTAACACCCCGAATTACTTTGAATAAAGAGCTATACGAGCAATATAAACAAGTAGAGGATACTCATACGAGGCAATTTGTTTCAACTTGTGTAAAGCGCTATCGTTGGTTAACGTACAGTTTACAACAGCGACATGAAATGATGGTCTCGGTTATGCTTGAAATTTTACAGCAACAGCCCTATTTTATTGATGAAGGATTTGAGAGGTTAAAACCTCTTACAATGAGTATGGTTGCAAATAAACTAGGAGTCCACGAGTCTACAATTAGTAGAACTGTAAGAGGAAAGTATGTGCAAACGCCATTTGGCACTATAGAATTAAGAAAATTTTTCTCAAACGCTGTTCCAGGACTTAGAGACGACGTATCATCACAGCAGGTTAAACATTTATTAACACAACTGATCGAAAAAGAAAATAAACAAAAGCCAATGTCCGACGCTAATCTTGTTAAAGAGTTAAAGAACCGATATGATATAACTGTTTCTAGGCGTACGATTGCCAAATATCGTGATTCTTTACGTATACCAGCAGCGTATATGAGAAGACAATTTTAAAAAATAACTCTGTTAAAGGTGAGTGTTGATTTTTGAATATCGTTGATAGTAGCGAAATGCGCGAGACTCCTGCGGGATGTAGTGGCAGGCGTGAGACCCCGCATGCGCAAAGCGCAGAGGAGGCTCACGGCCACCCCGCGGAAAGCAAGCGCAATGTAGCGAAAATCAACAACAAAGTTTAACAGAGCTTTAAAAAATAATTGCAAATTAGAAAACATAAGTTTGAGGTGCCGATTGTGAAAAAAGTAATTATGTATTCAAAAGAAAATTGCTCCTTATGTGACAAAGCAAAAGCGATTCTTGAAGATTTACAGACGGAATTTTCTTTTGATATTGAAGAAATTGATATTTATAAAGATGACCATTTGTTAGAGCTTTATCAAATAAAAATCCCTGTCATTGTAATGGATGGAGAAGAGATTGAGTTTGGGATTATTCACAAAGATGTCATACGTAAGCGTTTTCTTAAATAGTGACCCTATTGCATAACACTATCACCCTTGTTACAATGTCCTTGGGTGATTTTTTTTGAACCTAGTGGGACATAATATGTCGTATAGGGACAGCTTGAGTCCCGTATAAGAAATCATTGGCTCCGTACATACACGATTGACACTTTTAAAAGTGTCTCGACCTGCCATAAGGGGACGTAATATGAAAGCTATCCTGGACATACAAAAAAAATTATTACCCGATTTACTAGCTGTTATGCAAAAACGGTATCAAATCCTACAGCATATCCGATTAATGCAACCTATTGGACGAAGGACATTAGCAACTAGTCTTGGTATTAGTGAGCGTGTGCTGCGAGGTGAAGTAGAATTTCTAAAAAGCCAACACTTGTTACTCGTTGAATCCGCTGGTATGAGTTTAACTGGAGAAGGTAGACATGTTTTACGAGAACTTGATGATTTAATGAAGGAAATAATGGGTATAAAACAACTAGAGATTAGACTTAAAGCGATGCTTCAGCTTAAGCAAGTAATTGTTGTACCCGGTAACAGTGATGACTCTGTTTTGGTCAAGCATGAGATGGGACGCGCTTGTGTGGCATTGATGAAAAAACTATCGCCACCGAGTAGTATTGTATCTGTAACAGGTGGCACTACGATGGCGGCTGTGGCTGATAAAATGACGCCAGATAGCAATTTGAAGAATTTACTATTTGTACCTGCAAGAGGCGCACTTGGTGAAATTGTCGAGATTCAAGCTAATACCATCTGTGCAAAAATGGCTGAACAAGCAAACGGACAATACAAGTTACTACATGTTCCAGATCAGCTTAGTAATGAGGCATATCAATCTATTATTCAGGTTCCATCTGTAAAGGATGTGCTTCAGTTAATTAGTGATTCCACAATGATCGTACATGGAATAGGTGAAGCTTTCTCAATGGCCGAACGAAGAAAAACAGCTGATGATGTTATGAAGATAATCAAAGACAAACAAGCTGTTGCAGAAGCGTTTGGTTACTATTTTGACGAAAGTGGTAAAGTTGTCCATAAAGTTCAAACAATAGGTATACAGTTAGCAGATTTAGAAAACATTAAATATGTAATAGCTATTGCCGGGGGAGCGTCCAAAGCAAAAGCAATCCGTGCATATATGAAGCAAGCTCCAGACACATACCTCATTACTGATGAAGGAGCTGCCAAACAGCTATTAGCAGCAATGTAACAACAACGGACTAAATAAAAAAGACTTATTTAGAGGTTTTGTATTTTTGTTTGACTTGGGATTTATTCCCTTTCATATATAATTTTTGTTAAATTTAAGGAGGAATTTTCAATGGCAGTTAAAGTTGGTATTAACGGGTTTGGCCGTATCGGTCGTGTTGTATTTCGTGCAGCATTAAACAATCCTAACGTAGATGTAGTAGCAGTAAACGATTTAACAGATGCAAACATGCTTGCACACCTTCTAAAGTATGATTCAGTACATGGTACATTAGATGCTGATGTTAGAGCAGAAGGTAGCAACCTAGTTGTTAACGGTAAGACAATTGAAGTTACAGCTGAGCGTGACCCAGCAGCATTAAAATGGGGTGAGCGTGGTATTGAAGTGGTTGTTGAATCAACTGGTATTTTCACAAAGCGTGCAGACGCAGCAAAACATTTAGAAGCAGGCGCTAAGAAAGTTGTTATTTCTGCTCCAGCATCTGAAGAAGATATCACAATCGTTATGGGTGTTAACCATGAGAACTACGATGCAGCAAACCATCATGTTATCTCAAACGCATCTTGTACAACTAACTGTTTAGCTCCTTTCGCTAAAGTTATGAACGATAAGTTCGGTATCCGTCGTGGTATGATGACAACTGTTCACTCATACACAAACGATCAACAAATCTTAGATTTACCACATAAAGATTACCGTCGTGCTCGTGCAGCTGCAGAGTCAATCATCCCAACAACTACAGGTGCTGCTAAAGCTGTATCTCTAGTATTACCAGAGTTAAAAGGGAAATTAAACGGTGGTGCAATGCGTGTTCCAACACCAAACGTATCATTAGTTGACTTAACTGCAGAGCTTGACAAAGATGTAACAGCAGAAGAATTAAACGCAGCATTCAAAGAAGCAGCTGAAGGTGACCTTAAAGGAATCCTTTACTACAGCGAAGAGCCATTAGTATCTCGTGACTACAATGGTAGCCCAGCATCTTCAACTATTGATGCTCTATCTACAATGGTTATGGAAGGCAACATGGTTAAAGTTATTTCTTGGTATGACAACGAAAGTGGTTATTCACACCGCGTAGTTGATCTTGTAGATTATATCGCTCAAAAAGGTCTTTAATATATAGATTTCTGAACGTATGAGGTGAGAGGTTGAGGGGAATTTGATTTTAAGTATGGATAACTTTTAAAATCAACAGCTCAGCCTCTCCCTTTTTATATGGAAGCATGGGGACGGTTCTCGTGCTTCCATATAAATTAGGTGCCAGTACAAATTTGCTAGGAGGCATTCACATGAATAAAAAATCTATTCGTGATATTGATGTAAAAGGTAAACGCGTATTTTGTCGTGTAGACTTTAACGTACCAATGCAAGATGGTACTGTTTCTGATGACACTCGTATTCGTGCCGCTTTACCAACAATTCAACATTTAATGGAGCAAGGTGCAAAAGTTTTATTAGCAAGCCATCTTGGTCGTCCAAAAGGTAAAGTTAACGAAGATATGAGATTAACAGCTGTTGCTGCACGCCTAAGTGAACTTTTAGGTAAATCTGTAGTAAAAACAGACGAAGCTTTTGGTCCAGAAGTAGAAGCGGAAATCGCTAAGCTTGCTGAAGGTGATGTTTTATTACTTGAAAACGTACGTTTCTATCCTGGTGAAGAGAAAAACGATCCAGAATTAGCAAAGCAATTCGCAGCGTTAGCTGATGTATATGTTAATGATGCATTTGGTGCAGCTCACCGTGCACATGCTACTACGGCAGGAATCGCTGAACACCTTCCAGCTGTGGCAGGCTTCTTAATGGAAAAAGAATTAGAAGTGCTTGGTAAAGCTTTATCAAATCCTGAACGTCCTTTCACAGCTATTATTGGTGGCGCAAAGGTTAAGGACAAAATCGGTGTAATTGATAACTTACTTGAAAAAGTAGACAACTTAATCATCGGTGGTGGCCTTGCTTATACGTTTGTAAAGGCACAAGGACATGAAATTGGTCAATCACTTTTAGAAGAAGACAAGATTGAATTAGCGAAAGAATTTATGGCAAAAGCAAAAGAAAAAGGTGTTAACTTCGTAATGCCTGTTGACGCAGTAGTAGCCGATGCTTTTTCTAACGAAGCTAATAAAAAAGTTGTTAATATAGATGAAATTCCTGCAGACTGGCAAGCGCTTGATCTTGGGCCTAAATCAGTAGAAATTTATGCAGATGTTATTAAAAGCTCTAAGTTAGTTATTTGGAATGGCCCAATGGGTGTATTCGAAATGGAATCTTACGCTAACGGTACAATTGGAGTCGCTAAAGCTTTAGCGGAAGCAACAGATACATACTCTGTCATTGGTGGGGGAGACTCTGCAGCAGCTGTTGAGAAGTTTAACCTAGCAGACAAAATGGATCACATTTCTACAGGTGGCGGTGCATCACTAGAGTTTATGGAAGGTAAGGTTCTTCCAGGTGTTGCAGCTTTAAATGACAAATAATAACTAGATTTAAAATTTTCGGAAGGATGGTGCCTTATGAGAAAACCAATCATTGCCGGTAACTGGAAAATGAACAAAACACTTTCTGAAGCTGTTAGCTTTGTTCAGGAAGTGAAAAATAGTGTACCTTCTTCAGATGCTGTTGATTCAGTAGTTTGTGCGCCAGCATTATTTTTGGAGCGTCTTGTTTCTGAAACAAAAGGAACAGATGTGAAAATCGGTGCGCAAAACATGCATTTTGAAGAAAGTGGTGCGTTTACTGGTGAAATCAGTCCAATAGCTCTTAGCGATCTGGGTGTAGCTTACGTAATTCTTGGTCACTCAGAGCGTCGCGAAATGTTTGCAGAAACTGACGAAACAGTAAATAAAAAGACACTTGCAGCATTCAAACATGGTTTGACGCCAATCGTTTGCTGCGGTGAAACGTTAGAGCAACGTGAAGCTGGTCAAACAAAAGAACTTGTTGGTGACCAAGTGGCAAAAGGTCTTGAAGGTTTAACAGAAGAACAACTTAAGCAAGTTGTGATTGCATACGAGCCAATCTGGGCAATCGGTACTGGTAAAACATCTTCTGCTGAAGATGCAAATGAAGTATGTGCGCATATTCGTCAAGTACTTGCTGAGAAATTTTCACAAGATGTGGCAGCTGCTGTTCGTATCCAATACGGTGGTAGCGTAAAACCAGGTAATATTGCTGAATTCATGGCACAGCCTGATATTGATGGTGCTTTAGTTGGTGGCGCAAGTCTTGAAGCTGACTCTTTCTTGGCTCTAGTGGAGGCAGGCAAATAATATGAGTAAAAAACCTGCTGCATTAATCATCTTAGACGGTTTTGCATTACGCGATGAAACATTCGGGAATGCAGTTGCACATGCAAAAAAACCTAACTTTGATCGTTATTGGAACCAATATCCTCACGCTACTCTTCAAGCGAGTGGAGAGGCAGTTGGTCTTCCGGATGGACAAATGGGGAACTCTGAAGTTGGTCATTTAAACATCGGAGCTGGCCGCATTGTATATCAAAGCTTAACCCGTGTGAATGTTGCGATTCGTGAAGGTGAATTTGAAAAAAATGAAACTTTCCTAAAAGCAATGAATCATGCAAAAGACAAAGGCACTGCTTTACACATTTTCGGTTTACTATCTGATGGTGGTGTTCACAGCCATATTCAGCATTTATTTGCTCTGTTAAAGCTAGCAAAAGCACAAGATGTTGAAAAAGTATATGTTCACGGCTTTTTAGATGGACGTGATGTAGGACCTCAAACAGCAAAGGGATACATCTCCGAGCTACAAGAGAAAATGACTGAACTTGGTGTAGGAGAAATTGCTACCATTTCGGGTCGTTATTACTCTATGGACCGTGACAAACGTTGGGAACGTGTAGAAAAGGCATATCGTGCGATGGTATATGGCGAAGGCCCTACATATTCTAATGCATTAGAATGTGTAGAAGACTCTTACGGCAATAGTATCCATGATGAATTCGTTTTACCATCTGTCATTGTAAAAGAAGATGGTTCACCAGTCGCTACAATTAAGGACGAAGATGCTGTTATTTTTTATAACTTCCGTCCAGACAGAGCGATTCAAATTTCAAATACATTTACAAACGAAGATTTCCGTTCATTTGACCGCGGACCAAATCATCCGAGAAATCTTGAGTTTGTATGCTTAACACACTTTAGTGAGACGGTTAAAGGCTATGTAGCTTTTGAACCTGTGAACTTAGACAATACACTGGGCGAAGTGTTATCACAAAATAACCTTAAGCAATTGCGTATTGCAGAAACTGAAAAGTATCCCCACGTCACTTTCTTTATGAGTGGCGGACGTGAGGAGCCATTCCCTGGTGAAGAAAGAATTTTGATAGATTCACCAAAAGTGGCAACGTATGATTTAAAACCTGAAATGAGTGCTTACGAAGTGACGGAAGCTCTATTGAAGGAAATCGAAGCTGATAAACATGATGTAATTTTACTGAACTTTGCTAATCCTGATATGGTAGGGCACTCTGGTATGCTAGAGCCTACTATTAAAGCGATTGAAACTGTAGACGAATGCCTTGGCAAAATAGTTGATGCTATTAATGCAAAGGGTGGTGTTGCGATTATCACTGCAGACCACGGGAATTCTGATGAAGTGACGACTCCAGAAGGAACTCCACACACTGCTCATACAACACGCCCGGTTCCAGTGATTATTACGGAAGATGGTTTATCATTGCGTGAAGATGGAAAATTAGGTGATTTAGCACCAACCCTGCTTGATTTAATCGAAGTTGAGCAACCTAAAGAAATGACAGGAAAAACACTACTTAACAAATAAAAGGAGAGAATTTATATGCCAACAATTATTGATGTTTATGCTCGCGAAGTCCTTGACTCTCGTGGTAACCCAACTGTAGAAGTAGAAGTAATTACAGAATCAGGTGCGTTTGGTCGCGCATTAGTACCAAGTGGAGCTTCAACTGGTGAATACGAAGCTGTTGAATTACGTGATGGTGACAAGAGCCGCTACTTAGGTAAAGGTGTTTTAAAAGCTGTTGAAAACGTAAATGAAAAAATCGCTCCTGAGCTAGTAGGCTTTGACGTTCGTGATCAAGTTGGAATCGACAGAGCGCTTATCGAGCTTGATGGTACAGAAAACAAAGGTAAATTAGGTGCTAACGCTATTCTAGGTGTTTCTATGGCTGCTGCTCGTGCTGCTGCTGATTACTTAAATGTGTCTTTATATGAGTACCTTGGTGGTTTCAACTCAAAAACTCTTCCAGTACCAATGATGAACATCATTAACGGTGGAGAGCATGCTGATAACAACGTTGATATTCAAGAATTCATGGTTATGCCAGTAGGTGCTAGCACGTTCCGTGAAGCATTACGTATGGGTGCTGAAATTTTCCACGCACTTAAAGGTGTATTAAGTGCAAAAGGATTAAACACTGCTGTAGGTGACGAGGGTGGTTTCGCTCCTAACTTAGGATCAAACGAAGAAGCACTTCAAACAATCATCGAAGCAATCGAAAAAGCTGGTTACAAGCCAGGTGAGCAAGTAATGTTAGCTATGGATGCTGCTGCTTCTGAGTTCTATAACAAAGAAGACGGTAAGTACCACCTTAAAGGTGAAGGCGTAGTTTACACTTCTGAAGAAATGGTAAACTTCTACGAGGAAATGGCTAGCAAATATCCAATCATCTCTATTGAAGATGGTTTAGACGAAAACGACTGGGAAGGCTTCAAGCTTTTAACAGAGCGTATCGGTGGAAAAGTACAATTAGTTGGTGACGACTTATTCGTTACAAATACTAAAAAGTTAGCTGAAGGTATCGAGCGTAAAATTGGTAACTCAATCTTAATCAAAGTTAACCAAATCGGTACATTAACTGAAACTTTTGATGCAATTGAAATGGCTAAGCGTGCTGGTTACACAGCTGTTATCTCTCACCGCTCTGGTGAAACAGAAGACAGCACAATCGCTGACATCGCTGTTGCAACTAACGCTGGTCAAATTAAAACAGGTGCTCCTTCTCGTACAGATCGCGTTGCTAAGTACAACCAGTTACTACGCATCGAAGATCAATTAGCTGATACAGCTATCTACCCTGGCTTCACAGCATTCTATAACTTAAAGAAGTAATAAAATGAATTTTTAGCGCTAAGCACTCGTGCTTAGCGTTTTTACTATATATTCTGCCTTAATTTAGTAGTTGACCAAAAGCAGACAGTGTAAAAGTTTTAGACATTAACGTATCAGTCATTATCGTTATGTAAAGTCAATGCTCTAGTTATAGTAAGAAATCAACCGAGGATAAAATACATGTGTTGATTCGTTTAAAGAGGAAAGTAACACTCCTTAAATAATATGTAAAAAAAATCTCGAAAATTGATTCATATTGTATATTATTTATATTTATGGTATGGTTATTGTATCGTAATGTGCGCTTTTCAGGAGGTGTGGTTTCATGCATGCAGTTATCGTAACATTATTAGTAATTGTTTCACTAGGTCTTATTGCTGTTGTACTTTTACAATCTGGTAAAAGTGCTGGATTATCTGGAGCTATTTCAGGTGGTGCAGAGCAGTTATTCGGTAAGCAAAAAGCACGTGGTTTGGACGCTGTATTACAACGTATTACAGTTGTTTTAGCTGTATCGTTCTTTGTTCTAACGATTCTTTTAGCTTATTTTGGAGTATAAACCATCATATAAATGAACGTTGGGGATCTGCATGGCAGGTCCTCTTTTTATTTGTTGAAATACATAGTTGTGCCTTTATTTATGTAGCTATGTTTAGGAACGCGCAGAATCAACATAAAATGGTGTGAAGAAGCTCGAAACAGAAATCAAAACACAATGAGAAACGTCAAATCGGGACATAGGAGAGATAAATGTATTGTTATGTCTAGCTAAAAAATCAATTCTTTTGCAGACTACGTGCAATAATGTTTTACTAAATATAGAACATACTACATTAGAGGTGAACATACATAATGAAAATAGCAAAACCACAACCTTTTACGTTTGAAGGTGGCGAAAGAGCGGTACTATTATTACATGGCTTTACGGGGCATTCAGCCGACGTTCGCATGCTTGCACGTTTTTTACATAACAAAGGGTATACGTGTCATGCTCCTATTTATAGAGGGCACGGTAGTTCTGCCGAAGATATTCTCTCCTTTGGACCGGAAGAATGGTGGGAGGATGTTCAGGCGGCTTATGAATTTTTAAAACAACGAGGTCACAAGAGCATTGCAGCAGTAGGATTGTCGTTAGGTGGGGTATTTTCTTTAAAATTGGGATACACTGAACGTATAAACGGTATTGTACCGATGTGTGCGCCCATGTATTTAAAAAGTGAAGAAGCGATGATTCAAGGATTTATGTCATATGCAAGAGAATACAAAAAGCACGAAGGAAAATCATCCGACCAAATTGAAGATGAGATGCTATCCTTAAAGGCTTCTCCATTAACTACGTTACATAACTTAGAACTGCTAATAGATGATGTGCGCGATCACATAGATGAGATTCAAGTGCCGACATTTGTCGCTCAAGGGAGACATGATCATATGATTGACATTGAAAGCGCCGATATCATTTATGATGGTGTTGATACGACATTTAAGAAACTGAAATGGTACGAAGAATCAGGTCATGCTATTACATTTGATAGTGAGAGAGATCAGCTACATGAAGACGTATTTGAATTTTTAGAATTACTAGATTGGTGAGGAGGGATACAATGAGTGAAGAATTACAGCATCACATAGACAAACTGTTAGAATTTATGCGAGAAGAGGCGTATAAGCCGCTAACCGTACAAGAGCTAGAAGAGGTTTTTGGTATAGAAGACTCAGCAACATTTAAAGAGTTTGTTAAGGCACTTGTTATTATGGAAGAAAAGGGGTTAGTTGTTCGTACGCGAAGCAATCGTTATGGACTTCCTGAAAAAATGAACCTAATTCGTGGTAAGGTAACGGCACATGCCAAAGGTTTTGCTTTTGTTATTCCTGATGACAAAGATTCTGATGATGTGTTTATACCGCCAACGGAAATGAACAATGCAATGCATGGTGATACTGTGCTAGTCAGGGTGAGCTCAGAGTCATCTGGAACTCGTAAGGAAGGTACAATAGTTCGCATCGTAGAACGAGGTGTAACTGAAACTGTCGGAACGTATGTGGAAAGTCGGAGTTTTGGCTTTGTTATTCCTGATGATAAAAAAATCGTAAATGATATCTTTATTCCTAAGCAAGCATCTGGGGGCGCAGTAGAAGGACATAAGGTTGTTGTTAGAATAACAAATTACCCTGAAGGTAAGATGAGCGCAGAAGGGGAAGTTATCAAAATACTAGGACACAAGAATGACCCTGGTGTCGATATCATCTCTATTATTCATAAGCATGGGTTACCGCAAGACTTTCCAAATGATGTAGTTGAACAAGCAAACGATACACCTGACGTTATAGCAGAAGATGAAATTGTGAATCGACGTGATTTACGAGATGAAGTTATTGTGACAATTGATGGTGCGGATGCGAAGGATCTTGATGATGCCGTTACTGTCGAAAAGTTAGAAAACGGCCATTACAAACTTGGGGTGCACATTGCAGATGTGAGTCATTATGTAACGGAAGGTTCACCAATTGACAAAGAGGCGTACGAACGTGGTACAAGCGTATATCTAGTAGACCGTGTAATACCGATGATTCCACACCGCTTATCAAATGGGATTTGTTCATTAAACCCAAAAGTTGACCGATTAACACTATCATGTGAGATGGAGGTCAATGATAAAGGGGAAGTTGTTTCTCATGAAATTTTTCAAAGTGTAATAAAAACAACTGAAAGAATGACATATCATGATGTAAACCGCATTTTAGTTGATAAAGACGAAGAAACTCGTAAGCGTTATAACTCACTAGTGCCAATGTTTGAGCAAATGGAACAACTAGCTAGTTTACTTCGAGAAAAGAGATTTGGACGCGGTGCTATAGATTTTGATTTTAAAGAAGCAAAGGTGTTAGTAGATAATGAAGGAAAGCCAACTGATGTAGTTATTCGCGAACGCTCGATAGCAGAGAGGCTAATAGAAGAATTTATGCTTTTAGCAAATGAAACGATAGCGGAGCATTTTCATTGGTTGAATGTTCCTTTTATTTATCGTATACATGAAGATCCCAATCCTGATAAGCTAAGACGTTTCTTGGAGTTCATTACTAATTTCGGGTATGTTGTGAGAGGCACAGGCAACTCCATTCACCCTAGGGCACTTCAAGAGATTTTAGAAGCTGTTAATGGAAAACCTGAAGAGACTGTTGTGTCGACTGTTATGCTTCGTTCCATGAAACAAGCAAAATATTTTGAAGAAAGCTTAGGTCACTTTGGGTTATCAACTGACTTTTATACACATTTTACTTCTCCGATTCGACGTTATCCTGACTTAATTGTTCACAGACTGATACGTACGTATTTAATAGAAGGTAAAGTAGATGAAACAACGCGTGCTTTGTGGAATGAGAAAATACCTGATATTGCAGAGCATACTTCTAATATGGAACGTCGTGCTGTCGATGCGGAACGAGAAACAGATGATCTTAAAAAAGCAGAGTTTATGGAAGATAAAGTGGGCGAGGAATATGAAGGGATTATTAGCTCTGTAACAAATTTCGGTATGTTCGTAGAGCTTCCAAATACAATAGAAGGTCTTGTTCATGTTAGTTACTTAACGGATGATTATTATCGCTATGATGAACGTAATCTTGCTATGATTGGTGAAAGAACAGGAAACGTATTCCGTATCGGTGATGAAATAACTGTTCGAGTCGTGAATGTAAACAAGGATGAAAGATCCATTGACTTTGAAGTCGTTGGTATGAAAGGAAGTAGACGTCCTCTTGCTAAAGAAACTCCGCGAATTATTCAAGGGGGAAAAGGACGCAAGTCTAAGGATGCGCCTAAAGGAAAAGAACGTGAGGATAAGTCTGGTAAGGGACGAAAGCCTGATAAGAAGAAAAAGAAAAAGTTTTATGATAACGCTCCTAAAGCAAAACGAAAAAAGAAGAAATAAGAAATAAGCTTTGTTCTAGCAGAAAAGCTTGTGAAGTTTTTCTGCTAGATTTTTGTTGACTTAAATCTCAATAGTTGGTATGATGGTATTCGTTGTCACAAAAACAACGGACATGAAACAGCAAATGTGAAGCTTAAAATTATATTGAAAAAATATATTGACTTACAAACCTGACTCATGTTAATATTATTAAGTCGCTTCATACGAACGACAAAAACAAATTGCTCTTTGAAAACTAAACAAAACCAAGCGCTAAAACGTTTCTATTATAGAAACAAAACAAGCGACTTTAAAAGTCGCAAAAAGAATTGCCAGATGTAAATTTGAGCAAGTCAAACTTCTTTTCGGAGAGTTTGATCCTGGCTCAGGACGAACGCTGGCGGCGTGCCTAATACATGCAAGTCGAGCGAACCACTTCGGTGGTTAGCGGCGGACGGGTGAGTAACACGTGGGCAACCTGCCTATGAGACTGGGATAACTTCGGGAAACCGGAGCTAATACCGGATAATATTTATCTTTGCCTGAAGATAAATTGAAAGATGGCTTTTAGCTATCACTTATAGATGGGCCCGCGGCGCATTAGCTAGTTGGTGAGGTAATGGCTCACCAAGGCGACGATGCGTAGCCGACCTGAGAGGGTGATCGGCCACACTGGGACTGAGACACGGCCCAGACTCCTACGGGAGGCAGCAGTAGGGAATCTTCCACAATGGACGAAAGTCTGATGGAGCAACGCCGCGTGAGTGAAGAAGGTTTTCGGATCGTAAAACTCTGTTGTTAGGGAAGAACAAGTACCGTTCGAATAGGGCGGTACCTTGACGGTACCTAACGAGAAAGCCACGGCTAACTACGTGCCAGCAGCCGCGGTAATACGTAGGTGGCAAGCGTTGTCCGGAATTATTGGGCGTAAAGCGCGCGCAGGCGGTCCTTTAAGTCTGATGTGAAAGCCCACGGCTCAACCGTGGAGGGTCATTGGAAACTGGAGGACTTGAGTGCAGAAGAGGAGAGTGGAATTCCACGTGTAGCGGTGAAATGCGTAGATATGTGGAGGAACACCAGTGGCGAAGGCGACTCTCTGGTCTGTAACTGACGCTGAGGCGCGAAAGCGTGGGGAGCGAACAGGATTAGATACCCTGGTAGTCCACGCCGTAAACGATGAGTGCTAAGTGTTGGAGGGTTTCCGCCCTTCAGTGCTGCAGCAAACGCATTAAGCACTCCGCCTGGGGAGTACGGTCGCAAGACTGAAACTCAAAGGAATTGACGGGGGCCCGCACAAGCGGTGGAGCATGTGGTTTAATTCGAAGCAACGCGAAGAACCTTACCAGGTCTTGACATCCCTATGCCCGCCCTAGAGATAGGGTTTTCCCTTCGGGGACATAGGTGACAGGTGGTGCATGGTTGTCGTCAGCTCGTGTCGTGAGATGTTGGGTTAAGTCCCGCAACGAGCGCAACCCTTGATCTTAGTTGCCAGCATTTAGTTGGGCACTCTAAGGTGACTGCCGGTGACAAACCGGAGGAAGGTGGGGATGACG